>NZ_JAVKPK010000039.1:0-33994 GCF_031461075.1 Methanosarcina baikalica
ATTGGCCCAATGGGAGCGTAGCTGTCATCAAGTGCAAAGTAACTTCTAATATTAACTAGCAATAAGCTCAACAGATTTCGTTTTTTCGCATCAAAATTTAAAAGTCCATATGAATTAATGCGGCTACAAATCAGTGGTTTAAGGTCCTGAGGTCATCTAGTGTCAGTAGCTTATTGGCATAAAATAGATTTTTGTAATAGGTATATAATTGACACTGTCAGCTTTTGATCCTTATTTTGAGTACATCTATTCTCTGGAAATTACTTTGCATTTGGTAGCAGCTATGCACCCATTAGGCCTAATAGAAGTTTCATAAGGTCTTAAGTTGTGCGCTTTGACCCAAATGTTTAGTTAATCTTTCTGCTGTAATTAAATCTTTTACATATAATTTAAATTGTATTATGTGTATTATAATATTGTGTGTAGGAAAATAGATGAACTGATCCGAATGACTACAGATAAAATAGAAAACAATTTAATGTGGCAGCTAATTGTAACTACTTTATTTTTGTTTTTGCTTGTAGTAGTTACGCCGTACTTAATAATAAGTGCTATTTTAACACAAAATCATTTGCTTATAAATAATAGCACCAAATACATTGATAACAACGATCTTGCAGGAATGTATGTTAATCTAATTAGTGGCTTATTAATGGCATTTCTCACTTTTATGTATGTTATTCTAACAGGAAATTTAGTTAAACAATCAAAAAAATCTATAGCAGTATCTAATGAAGCAATTATACAATCTAAAGAAGCAAATATACTATCTAAAGAAGAAATTACACAATCAAAGAAAGAACATGAGATTATGTATATTCAAATGAGACTCGAAAAATTATACTACCCTTTAAAAATCATATTGAATAGCTATAAAATTAGTGATAAAAGTCCTCTATCTACAGAGACGATTCCTTTACTTAAAGCTGAACTAAATAAGCTCCTACCTTATTTGTATTTGGCATCTGAAAGTTTAAGCCCTATTTTAAATGATTTTATAGATCTTATTTATAGAAATGGAGTGCTTATTGAAGACGAAGTAACTAAAGCTCTTGATGAACATATACAAAATGAGGGTCAAACTGAAGAAGTGGTTGAAAACGCTAAGTTACACAAACTTGTGGGAAAAATTTTTACTCCAGAACAATGGGAAACACTTCTAAATAAGAAAATCGTCAGAGCTTCTACCTTATATCTATCAATTCTGAAAACAATAGATACAGATATTGAGTATTATAAAAACATGCTAAAAGAACGAACTACTATCTAAAAAAACTAAAATTAAAAAGTTCACTGGTTTTGTTTTATCCTAAAATTATTTCGTTTTGAAAGTTTTAGTCTCATAATTTTAGAAACAACAATATACTAAAACTCTCGTTTTTCTTTATTTTCAAGATCTTCAATATACGAACGTTTATTCATAAAAGGTAGCTACTTTGTTGATTTTGAGCTAATTTTTCAGGCTATTCAGTGACATATAAGCTAAAAACAGCTACGTTTTAATATTTTGTAGCTATGTTGATCGTCCATTTGTATTCCGTCGTTATTACCTCACACTAATCGTAATAACGTCTACCCTCGTTCTTCTTCCGTGAGTTTAGCGTTTGTAAAGTCATCGTGTTGCAAAAACATCAAAACGCAATCAAAAGTCACGTTGGGTATTTTATCCTGAAAACGCCGATCCTGTATCAGGGGACGACCAGAGAATTAGAAAACTACTATTAGAATTTGAAAGGCAGAGGTCACTCAATGATATAGCTTTGTAATATCAAAAGCAGGATTTTCCTCAAAATCCCTGGCACTCGCGCAGGAGAGCCCTGAATTTTCCGCTTACCTGCCCGCAATAAGTGTTCAGAGACTTTTCCTTGATTTCAATTATCAGGTTTGCCTCACCATCCCAGCTAAAACTGGCAACTATTCCGTTTCCTTCAAGCATCCCGGAGTTTCCGGGTGAAGTTTCGATCCCGCAGGCCTGAAGTTTTTTCTTCATGCAGGAAAACATATCTGGAGTCACATTTTTAAACTTAATTCCCTGACAGCCTTCAGTATCCAGTTTTCTTTCGCCCATATTTCATCCCGATTCCAGATTTCCTTTACGAACCTTGACACTCTTTTACGAAATGTTTTATTTTCATGGCTACTACCTCACAGTTGACGATAAAAGGCTTTTCCGTGATTGTAATGGTAAGATTGGACATTCCGTCCCATTCAAAATCCGCAGTAATCCCTTTGCCAGAAAGTTCTCCTCTGTTTCCCGGGGGAACATGGATGCCGTAGTCTTGAAGCTTTTTCTTCATACATTTAAAAGTATCAAGCGAAACATTACGAAGTGTTATAGGTCTACAACTCATGATTCTATTCTCCTAATCTGATTCTAAAACTTATATCTGGTTAAAAATTCAGTAAACAAGAGTCGTTTTACGGAGATAAAAATATACTGTTATACGCAGTTAACAGAAGACAGAGAATTTTCTATTGCTCTATCCGGAAATATAAAATTGAAAGATAAAACTATTTCTCAGGAGCAGAAAAAAGAATGAGTCGAGCCGGATAAAGTCGGCCCACAGTAAAAATCAATTGAGACACAGGCATCTAAATTCACAAATAGCTAAACCCGAAAGCAGTTAAATTACTCCATCGCCATCGCCACGAGTTCTATAATATCTATGACCTCGATATCTCCGCCTGCGTCCCTGAGGTTTCTCACGCAGAGAGGGCAGGAGGTAACAATGTAGTCCACACCTTCTGGTATGTCTTTAAGCCTGTTTCTGGCAAGTTCAAGGGAGATATCGGGATACCCCATTCTTACCCCACCTCCGCCACCGCAGCAGCGGGAATCTTCTTTGATATTTTTCATTTCCTTAAGGGTGCAGATTGCCTGGATGACTTTCCTCGGAGCGTCATAAATCTTATTGTGTCTGCCCAGGTGGCAGGGGTCATGATAGGTGACTGTAAGGTCAAGTTTCTTCAGCTTGAGTTCATCCAGATGCTCAGCAAGAAATTCGGGAAGGCTGATGACACGGAACTCCCCTGGATAATTATTTTTGAGAGTTGTATAACAGCCGGCACAGCTTGTGATAATTGTGTGAGCTCCTACCTGTATTATCTGCTCAAGGTTGTGTTCCATGATCTTTTCTGCGTCTTCCCTGAATCCGGTACGCAGAAGAGGAGAAGCACAACACTGTTCATCAGGCAAGAGAGTTACTCCGTAGCGCTGCAGGATTTTAAATGTCTTTTTTGCAAACTCCGGGTAGCGGTAAGAATCAAAGCAGCCCACGAAATAGACGTAATCCGACTTTTCAGGCAGCTGTGAGCGTTCTATTTTGGAAAGCCAGTGTTTGCGGTTCTCTGTTTCCCCTAAAGAGTTGCCGTATGTCATGACCGCCGACTTTAATTTTTCCTGGGCTTCAGTTGTAATGCCGCATTTCACAAGCTGGGCACGGGCAGCTTCCACAATTTCTGGCGGGTTTGCTCCGGCAGGACATTTAGCAGCGCAGATCCCGCAGGTTGTACACGAAGTAAGGCTTGGGAGTACATCTTCGGAAGGGAGAGTGCCCTCGAGAAGGCTTTTTATAATGAGCATTCTGCCGCGCGTGTTAGCAGATTCCCAGCCCACTACGTCAAAGACAGGGCAGACAGAGCGGCAGGTTCCGCACTGCACGCATTTATAAACCGATCTGCGGTCAACTTCAAAGAGCTTCTCTTTTCCTTTTTCCTCTCTTATTTCAATTTTATCCAGCTCTTTTGCCTGCTCAGTTTCCTTTTTTCCTTCGTTTTTCATGGTTTTCACAACCCCAATTTGCCCGGATTCAGTATGCCTTTCGGGTCAAGGGCCTTTTTGATTGCACGCATCACCTCAAGGGCGGAGCCCCACTGGGCTTCCATGTACTCAGCCCTGGCTGCACCTACACCATGCTCGGAACTGACTGTGCCCCCAAGTTCAATCGCTGTCCTGTGAATCAGGTCTGCGGCTTTGTTCAGGCGGTCCCACTCATCTCTATTCAGGACATCAATAAAGAGGGCAAGGTGCAGGTTTCCGTCTCCTATATGCCCGTACTTCATGGCAGGCAGGTTGAATTTTTCTGAAATTTCCTGTGCCTTTTTGAGTAGTTCTGGAACCTTTTTTATGGGAACTCCCACATCTTCTCCGACATAAATACGGGTTTTTGTAGGGTCCAGACGGGAAACTGCGGCCCCTACAAGTTTCCTGGCCGCCCAGATGTCTGCCATTTCATTTTCGCTTTCCGCAAGCTTTATGGAAAGAGCCAGGGGAGAACAGATTTCCATTATCTGCTCTGCAGCTTCACGTGCCGAGCTTTCAGTGCCGTCAACTTCGAAGAGAAGAACGTCCCCTTCCGAAGGGAGCACGAGTTTCGGATCGTAACGTCTGAGAACCTGCAGAGAAACTCTATCCAGAATCTCGCAGGCTGAAGGGATGACCCCGTTTGAGAACGTTTTTACAACCGCTTGCCCTGCAATTTCTGCATTTTCAAAGGAGGCGATAACCAATTTTCGGGTTTTCGGGAGAGGCGCTATTTTCAGGCTGGCTTTCGTGACAATCCCGAGTGTGCCTTCCGAGCCTGTAATAAGCTGAGTCAGATCGTAGCCTGCAGCAGATTTCAGCATTTTTGAGCCTGTATGGATAATGGTCCCATCCGCAAGAACTACTTCCAGATCGCGGACATAGTTTCTCGTGGTACCGTATTTAACGCAGCGCATTCCACTTGCATTATAAGCTATCATGCCCCCTATAGTACACATAGCTGAACTGCCGGGATTGGGAGGAAAGAAAAACCCATACGGTTTTAGCGCGTCATTTAAAGCGTCCTGAATTATTCCAGGCTCCACCATCACCTGGATGTTATCAATATCGATTTCAAGAATACGGTTCATGCCCGACATATCCAGCACGATACCCCCCCTAACAGGGACTGCCCCACCTGCAAGTCCGGTGCCTGCTCCCCTTGCAGTCACAGGAATATTATTCTCATAAGCAAGCCTGACAATACGGCTTACCTCTGCCGTGCTTTTAGGGCGTACTACGTAATCAGGCATTCCCTTGACCTGGGATGCATCAGAAGAGTAACAATAAAGTTCCGAAGGCGAGACCGAGAGCCGCAAGCCGACAATTTTTCGAAGTTCTGCAGTTATATCCATTATAGACCTCAAATTAGAATTCAGATGTGAAAATAGAATTTCTGCCACGGCTGGAGACAGATCAATAAGGGGTGAGTTGCAGCAGATAATCAAGATTAATAATATATAAGAATATACCATCATTCTTCCTCCTGAAAAGCCACTGAGAAACAAAACGTAAAGAAGAGAACCTTTCAGCTCTAAGAAAGCAGGCAGTAAAAGAAACTTTCAGGAAAAAATACGGGACAAACCTTTACATTCTGATAGACATAAGAGGACAAACATGACACAGTACTTTGAGATAGAACAGAGAGACGGAGCAGCAAGGATAGGAAAACTCCTGCTATCTTCCGAACTTCTCACGCCCTGCATTCTTAATACAGCAGAGCTTGGAAACCTCGAAAGCCCGGGCCCTGTTGTTGATGCAGGCAGCTTCTGGGGTACAAAATCCCAGGCAGAACTTGAAGCACAAGTAAACCAGATCCGGGAAAAAGCAGGAAACGGGACTCTCATACTCCTGCCGCATCAGGCTTATCCACCTGCCATTCCAGCCGAATCAGTCGGGAAAGCAAAAACATTTACTGCCATCAATAGTGAAAACCCTGAAGATGAAGGCCCAACAGGTTCTCTTCTAAGAAAAGGAGGAAAGCTTGAGAAAACCGACCTGTATGTAATAGAAGGGGCCGGGAATCTGGAAAATAATGCACGAAGATTTCTGAAGACAGTGATAGATCTCAAAAGCCAGATACCCCCGGATACAGCTCTGTACGCTCCCAATCTGGCCCTTCCTGAAAATATAGCGATGCTGGCCTATCTCGGAATCGATATTCTGGATGATACCAGGGCAGAAATTGCAGCCTATTCAGACATCTATCTAACAGCAGCAGGCAGTTTTTATCTTGATTCGCTGACAGAGTTTCCCTGCAGATGCAGGGTATGTGCTGCAACCAGGCCCGCAGAGGTCCGGAAGCTCTCGAAAATCGAAAGATCAAAGCTCATTTCAGCTCATAACAGGGATGCTCTCGAAGCCGAACTTTCTCTTGTGCGGGAAAAAATCCGGGCAGGGACGCTGAGGGAATATGTTGAAGGCCAGTGCAGGGTCAGGCCCTGGCTCACAGCTCTGCTCAGGCTTGGGGATTTCGAATATTCTTACCTTGAGGAAAGAGTTCCTGCTTTCCGACAAAACCAGCTCCTTGCAGATACTTCTGAAGCCCTATCCAGAATAGAAGTGGTAAGGTTCGCACGGCGCGTACAGGAGAGATATACACCTCCTGATCTTGATATCCTCTTGCTCCTCCCGTGTGCGGCCAGAAAACCTTATTCCACTTCCCAATCCCATCAGAAATTCATTCTAGCCCTTGGAAAATATCGGAAGTTTATCCATGAAGTGATCTTAACCTCACCTCTTGGAATAGTGCCCAGAGAACTGGAACTTACATACCCTGCATCCCATTATGACACTGCGGTTACAGGGCACTGGGACGAAGAAGAGAAAGCCTGGGTTTCCGGCTGCCTTGAGGCTTATCTCTCAAAATATAGGTATAAGGCAGTGGTTGCCCACGTAGAAGGGGCATACAGGGAAATCTGTGAAAGAGTGGCAAGCAAACTGGGTATCGAAATAGTCTACACTGCCAGAGAAAGCCTCGTGTCTATGGAGGCCCTTTCAAATCTTAAGAATACGGTTGAATCTCTTTGCACGGCCGAAAATTTCAGCAAGAAAAGCCTAAATGCTGAAGAGGGGAAAAAGAATTTCCTGAGAGCAATTGCAGATTATCAGTTTGGAGAAGATGCCGGACTTCTTTTCCCTGAAGAAGCTGGAAAACTTGCGGTCAAAGGCCGTTTCCCAAAGCACCAGCTCTTTGACGGGAAAAAACAGCTTGCAACTCTGGTTCCTCAGTACGGAATGCTTGCCCTTTCCCTCGAAGGGGCGGAACTGATGGTAAAAAGTGAGAAGTACATGGTAAAAATTGATGATTTTATCCCACGTGGTTCTATTCTTGCCCCTGGAGTAATAAAAGCAGACCCGGGAATAAGGCCAAATGATGAAGTAATTGTCATTGGGAAAAAAGCTCTCTGTGTAGGCCGGGCCGCGATGAGCGGAAAGGAGATGGTGGAATCCAGTAGAGGAGTTGCGGTGGATATCCGGCACGTTAAGAAACTCTGAGGAAGCTGATCCTTAAAGTAAATAAGTAAACTATAAAAGATACATTTAGAACCTTTGGACCTGATGCTGCCAGCTTGGATTATCCTGAACTCTGTACCATGAATTAGGAAACAGATTTATGAGAAATCCGAACTGCAGGATTCCAGAAAGGGACACTTTCCTCACGAAGAAATAATAAAATGGCAGGAATATATTAGATATTATGATAAGGCGTTTTGCACCTGAAGACTTCCAGGAAGTGGTCGAAATTGAAAGAGAGGCCTTTTCGGAGCATAATTCCCTCGTGTATATGAGTTTTTACGAAATGGTAGGAGACAGTTTCCTTGTCGCGGAGCAAGACGGAAAAGTCGTAGGGTACGTCGTGGGCTACCGTTCCGCAGAAAACGAAGGGCATATTTTTTCCATTGGTGTCAAAGAAGAATACCGGGGAAGGAGAATAGGTACTGGACTGATCCATGCTATCTGTGACATCTTTGTTGCAAACGGGCTTAAATACGCAAGACTGGAAGTAAGAATTAGTAATACAGGAGCACAAAAATTGTACAGATCCATAGGATTTGTACCCTGCTGGACCGAAAAAAATTATTACTCAGATGGAGAGGATGGTATGGTGATGAAAATGCACCTTCACCCATACCGTCTCCTGATTTCAAAACAAAAATATCTTGAACCAATATATTCAGACAACGAATTATTTACTACCTTCAGGGGCCTGATCAGTTATTACCCATGAGCTTGATGACGGAATTAAGAGATTCCCTCATCTGGACCGACGTTTCCTCAAAGATAGGATCATCCCGGGACATAAGGGTTGCAAGCTCGCCTCCTAAAATAAAAATTGCGCGCTTGTGGTCTGCCTTACTCCGGTGAATATGTACAGGGCTTATGGATAAAGCCTTGTAATCATCGAATTCGTGCGTTACCCCGTGCCTTTCAAAGTACCTCTTCATTTGGGCCATATATGTGTGCAGTTGTATGAGCTCTTCCTTGTGCATAGCGAACAGACCTACAATTTTACAAGATCAATTTAATATTATCTTGAATCGGATAAAAGAATTACCCGAGGAAACTTATTTCCTAGTTTTCTATGATAAAGTTTTTCATATAATGTGTATGATAAATAATGAAGGATTATGGCAGAAAGTGTGAAGTTTAGCACCTTAGTGTGAAATAATGCCAAATCGTAGTGATTCCAGAGGTTTCATAAATAAATATTATAGATAAGACAATCGTCAGGAGATGGTTGACTTTAGAAGGAAATGAGTAATATAAGGAGACCAGTTGTAGAAAATCGATGAGAGAAGAGGCAATTACGGTAGGAAGAAAGTGAAATTATGAAAAAATAAAAAAATTCAGATTAAGAAGAGAAACAAAAAAGAGAGTGACATCTTGAAAAAAAAGATAAATTGAAAAATAGAAAAAGGAAACTGAAAGAAGTAAAGATCTTTCAGAGCATGCTTGAGGTCAAAACTTCCATATCAGCAGGTACTTTGGCAATGTTTCCTATTTTTACACCTATAAGGTTCTTAATTGCATTACTTGAAGCAATATCAACAAGCCTTTGGGTAATCACGCCATCAAAGACTACACTCCGGATATTGTCCTTATAGGTTTTCAACCTCGTGGCAAGGTCCCGGACTGCAATTTCTTCTATTACCTTGTCTTCGGAGTCAAGAATTCTGGCCGTAAGAGTCCCTTTCAGAGCTTCAACATGAGGCCTGAACCTGACGGCTTCAGGAGAAGAAACAGGAACCGTCTTTACCGGGGCAGGAGAGACCCTGACTGCCTCACCCCCTGGGACTTTCACGGCTGAGATCTTTTCAGCTGGAGGCTTTCCCCTGGGGACTCTGGTAGCAGTAACTGCCCTTGAAGAAGCCGGGGATTTTGCGACGACATGTCTTGCTTCGACTTTTTCTGCCATCACAGGAACTCTTTCAGAGACCTTTTCAAAAGTTTTTTCGGGAACTTTTTCAGGTATCTTTTCAAAAGCTCTTTCAGAGATTACTTCTCCCGTTTCTTCTTCCGGCGGCTCATCTTCGTAAAGATCAGACTTTGAGGAAACTCTGTGTACTTTAACACGCTTATGCAGCTTTTTCTCAGCAATCCTGGGGACAACTTCAGGTGCCCTCATCTTTCTCTTCCTTTCTATCCTGCAGGCTCCCTCTTCGCCTTCCCTTTCCTGGAGCCCGTATTTCTCAATAATCTGTTCTACAGGAACTTTCCGACGGAGAGCTCTGATGATTTCCTTCTGGACAAGATCTTCAACGCATTTTCCATCTGGGGCGCGGGCAACATAGTCGATATCTGCTACCTGCAGGAGTTCGCGTATAATGAGTTCCCCTCCGCGATCTCCGTCCGTAAAAGCAGTTACCGTCTTCTTTTTGGTAAGCTCTGCAACTTCAGGAGGAATATTTGTTCCACCTACACAGATAGTATTCTTTATACCATAGCGGAGTAGGCTCAGAATGTCAGCTCTGCCTTCAACAATAATGATAGCGTCTGAGTTAAGCACATTAGGCCCACAGGGAATCCTGGATTTACCGTAATAAGTAAGTTCGTCAACCCTTACGGACTGCCGGACTTCATCAGCCAGTTCCTGAGATTCGGGCACGGTCTCATCAAACATTTTAGTAAAAATGAGTTTTGCCCTTTCGATAATTTTCTTGCGTTTTACAGCTCTTACATCTTCTACCTGAAAAACCTCAATTTTAGCGCTGCAAGGCCCCACTCTGTCAATGGTCTCAAGAGATGCAGCAAGAATGGATGTCTCAACTTTATCAAGGCTTGAGGGAACAAAGATATTTCCTTTGGTCTTTCCTCCTTTAGCAGTAACCATTACCTCGATTCTGCCAATTCTGCCGGTCTTTTGCAGGTCACGCAAATCAAGATCAGCCCCGAGCAGTCCCTCGGTCTGGCCAAAGATCGCACCTACGATATCAGGACGTTCAATTACCCCATCAGCATTAATTTTAGAATGAATGATATACTTTGTAGTATCCGTATTTTGCATGTAAATTCTCCTTTAGCTATTGTGAATGATTTATCATGATAATTTTTTAAACTATTTCCCACAGGAAGTTTATACCTAACAATTATGACAGACTGTTCTTCCGGATTATGATCCAGACAGTCTCCTGATAATACAAACTATCCTTTATACTCTGAAAATTCGTAAAGGTCTAGACTATGCAAAAATAGTAAAAATCAGATTTCAGACCTAGTCAGGGAGAATACACCCTTGAAGAGACAGATTTAAGAATTAAAGACGACTATAATCGGAAAGAAAATTCCGAATCTGCCTGCGATTCCTATTTATTGCTTATGCCAGGAGACTTGATCCGGCAGAATGCCAGAAGTGAAGCTACTGATGGAAGCTCTTACTTTATGAGAGCTAAGCAAAGTTCCAGGCGTGTGTTAACCTGGCTTAAAGCTCTCTTAGCCAAAGATGCTCCTGGCTTTCGATCCGGGGGGCAGACAATAATACCTGCGATGTCCCTGAGGCTTTCTATACCTGCCCGAAAGCCCTCGCCCTAACATAAGTTCTTATCGCGGCCCTGAAATAAACTTCAGAACCAGAAGCCAAAATCTGTGTTTATCGTTCAATGAGCCTGATAACTCAAGTTTTTCCAGAAATACCCCCGAAAAACGGGTAATCCGAGCACGAGCAGCCAGAAGGTGCCAAATGCCCTGTTCCATAAACAAGGAACTCCCTAATGATAAGTGGTAAAGCGGTAAGTGAAATATGTATCAGGTTTATTGAGAGCACTTTTGACTTTTACTTCATGGGTGATAATTTATGAATTTAGTTTTGAATTAAATGATTTATCTTAGCCCTGAGTGATAATGCAGTAAATCTGAAGTTTTTATTACATTTGCATGTGAATTAGTTACATTGGATTATCTTTACGAATTTAGCAATGATGAGTAGATAAAGTTGTTAGTTTATGAAATAACCTGACAGAACAGATCCCGCCCGCCTCCAAAGGAATTTCGGCAAAAGAAGGAACTGTACATCATATATTTTAAATTCATATGTTTAATGCCTGCAGGCTTTAAGAACTTTGTGGTTATTTAAAAAGTTCCATTAAACTCAAGTCATTTTTTCGTGCCCGATATCTTTGAAAAGAGTAAATTTTCAGAACAACTCCAGAAGAGATTTAGAAATTGTAAAAAATAATAAACTGGAAAAATTTAGAAAAGTATATATAAAACAAAAGACTTGTAAAAAATTGAACGGGCGAGGCATAGAAACTTTTTTATGTACTAACCCCCCACTCCCAAACTCGCTCGTTCAGACCCACCTGGAAATTGCTTTGAGAAATTCCCTATCCAGAAACTTGAAAGCTTTTCGGCCTTTAAATACTTATAATAGGCGTGAAATACCATTATTAAGAGTATGGGAAGCGATTTTGGCACACAAAGTGCTGTAGGCGATGACATCCGGAAAGCAGCAGAGGCTGAGGGAGAATCTCAGAAAAGAGTGCCCGCAGATAACCTTGAAAAAAAAAGTCCTGAAAGAGTGGTTATTATAGGAGGGGGAGCCTGTGGCATGGCAACTGCTACCAAAATTAGAAGACAGAGCGATTTTGAAATTACCTTACTTTCGAGGGATTCCCATACCGCGTACAGTCATTGTGGAATCCCTTTTGTTCTAGGCCGGGAAATTGACAGTTTCGAAAAACTGATAGTGAAGCCCCAGGATTTTTTCAGGAAAAACAGGATAGATATCAGGCTAAACGAGGGTGCCAGGTCAATAGATCTGGATTTGAAAATTGTCCGGACAGGGGAAGGGGTTTATCCTTTTGACAAACTCGTGATTGCAACAGGCAGCCTGCCTTTTATACCTCGAACCGGTGGCAAAAATATTCTCCCTTGTGGGATCTTTACCCTTAGAAGCCTTGCTGATGGAATACTTTTTGAAAAAGCTTTGGAAACTGCGGGGAAAGTTTGTATCATAGGCGGTGGGACAATAGGAATAGAATGTGCGGTGGCGCTTGCAGAAAGGGGAATTAAAACCTTCCTCATAACCAGAAGCAAAAGCCTGCTTTCCAGGCAATTTGATCCCGATATTTCTGAAATAATAAGGGAACATCTGGAAGGTCTGGGAATCGAAGTCGTTTCCGGGGAGCCTGTGGTCTTTCCTGAAAGCTTTTGGAAAGAAAAAACTCTACATGTAGGGAATAGGCAGTTTCCTGCAGATCTTGTGCTTATTGCAAGCGGGGTAAAACCTGAAATCTCCCTCGGCCTGGAAGCCGGGATTGAAATTGGAAAAGCCGGAGGAATGATTGTAAACGAAATGCTCCAGGTAAAGGCAGGAGAGAAATTCCTTCCCTGTGTGTATGCAGGTGGAGAATGTGTGGAAATAACAGACCTTGTAACAGGGGAAGCCAGACTAAGTCAACTGGGCACAACAGCCCGGCGAATGGCCGACATAATCGGAAACAATATCACTGGAAAGCATACTACTTTCGGGCCCCTTGCAGACCCCTGGATAGCCGTGGCAGGAGATTTGCAATTTGGTGGGGTAGGGATTACCTCAAGAAAGGCTGAAAGCCATGAAATAATAGTGACTACAGGATTTTCCCATGGACGCACAAGAGCTTCCTATTTCCCAGGCCGAAAAGATGTGTACATTAAACTCCTGTTCAAAGATGATTTTCTGGTGGGTGCGCAGCTTGCCGGAGGAGAGGGAATAAAAGAAAGGATCGATGCTCTTTCCCTTGCAGTGAGAAAGAAAGCTACCATTTGGGACCTCCTTAGCCTGGAAACCTGTTACGCTCCGCCTGTCTCCATGCTTGTGGACCCTCTCCGGCCGGCTGTAAAAGACGCAATCCGAAACATCAAGGAAAAAGAAGACAACAAGATAAAGTAAGATGAAAATGTGGGGGAAGGAAGTGTTAGAAATTGACGGTTCCTACGGAGAAGGAGGAGGACAATTAGTCAGAACGGCTGTTGCTCTTTCCGCAGTCACGGGAAAAGAGATCAGAGTCACGAATATCAGGAGAAACAGACCAAATCCTGGCCTTAAACAGCAGCATTTAAAAGCTCTGGAAGTTACAGCCAGTATCTGTGAGGCTAGGGTTTCGGGGCTTTTTCCAGGCTCAACAGAGCTTTCCTTTGCTCCAATGGAAATAAAGGGGGGTAAGTATGACATTGATATTGGGACCGCAGGGAGCATAACCCTGCTCCTCCAGTGCCTTATGCCTGCCCTGCCTTTTGCGAAAGAAAAGGTAGAACTCACGGTAAGAGGGGGAACTGATGTAGCATGGGCTCCGACAGTGGACTACCTGCAGCAGGTAACTTTTAGGGCTCTGGAGCGGTTGGGTTATGCGGGTTATGTAACCCTGGAGAAACGTGGTTACTATCCGAAGGGGGGAGGAAAAGTTTCAGCTTTTTTTGAGCCGTGCAGGCTTTGGGGATTTCACTTTTTAAAAGAAGAGGAAGAAATTAAAGGGATTTCTCATACTTCGAACCTTCCGGCTCATGTGCCTTTACGCCAGGCAGAAGCCGCCAGTGCCAGATTATTGGAAGCCGAATATTCCTCCCGGATCGAAACCCAATCTTTTGAAGATTTTTCCACTGGAAGTGGAATAACTCTTTGGACAGGCTATATAGGTGGGAGTGCGCTTGGTGAAAGAGGACTTCCTGCAGAGAAAGTCGGCAAACGTGCTGCAGAAGAAGTTATCACTGAACTTAAAGCAAGAGCTTCTGTGGACATGCATCTGGCAGACCAGCTAATACCATATATGGCTCTTGCAGGAAACAGTTCTTACACTGTCCGGGAAATCTCTCCCCATGCTGCGACAAATATCTGGGTTACCGAACAGTTTCTTGATGTCAAATTCAGGATAGAGAAAAAGGAAGACATTTTTGAAGTATCGGTGAATTAAAAGAAGAAAGCAAAGACAGAGAAAAGAAAAATCGAAAAAAGAGAGGAACAAAAAAGATAGAAGAAAAAATAGGAAGAAGGAGGGAAGAAAAAGAAATTAAAAATGAAGACGAAAAGGAAAAGTACCGAAAAGAATTTGCCGGGAAACCTTTAAAATCAGTCTTCAACGACAAAAATGTATTCAGGAGGTATCTTTTCCGCAAGTACAATATAATCGGTTGCAAGTTTGAGGGAAACCCCATCCTCCTGAGCTTTCAAAGCGTCGATCTGAAGGATAAGAGGGTTTTCAGTATGAATAAGAGCTACTTCTGCAGCCTTTTCATAAGAAGTGCTGAGATGGACATATCGCTGTTTTATTGGGAAAACTCCGTCTTCCAGAAGAACGTCGACTTCCTCAGGGCTTGCCCCATAATACAGGTATGGGAAATTGCTTTCCTTGTAGTCCAGGTCAACATTGACGGAGTGCCCGTAACGTGCCCTGATCCTAGACTCCCGGATCTCATACCTACCCTTTTCGTCAGATTCTACAAGGGCATAAAGGTATTCTTTCCTCATCCAGTTGTACCGCTTTCTCATGACGTCACAGAAAGCATTCAGATCCACCCAACCGCACCTGTCCATTTCAACTCCCGCAGATGCTGGAAAATGCCGGAGAGTGCCTGATACAAACCTGCCTAGCTTTTCCTCTCTTCCGTCATCCAGAAGGTATCTACCAGGGCGTTTACACTGCAGACAGCTGCCTCCTCTAAAATAGCCGTGCTCAGTGCATTTTCGAATCATGATATCACGTACATAATGAAACTTTACCATAAATAAGGTTTTGTTTTGACAAAGATACGGAGTTAGAAATTTTCTATGTATCAACGATTGTCTGCCTTAGAATTGTTTCCAAGCACTTTGTAGAATAAGAAGCTCCCCTGGAGCTGGTAAAAATAGGAACGAGAAGTATGGAGGGTATATTTGTCATATTTGAAAGGAAATGAATTTCATTTACCTGCATCAAACCAGTCAGCACCAGAGGAGCATGAGCACAGTTTATTAATACTGTCGGATTTGTTAAAAAATACTTTCACAGGGCATACGGTAATCTTTAGTAGGACGTCTTGCATACCGTAGCACGTAAATATGAAGTATTTTTATCCGGCCTTCATTTTCAAGCGCTAAATAAAGCACTGTCCTGAAAAGCAGATTCTGATCTTTCGACTTCCAGTTAAAATTCAGTTCCGCAGTCTCTTCAAGCACTGTGTATGAATTTAATTTCAAATGCAGTGTCAAGCTGCAATCCAGAAGCCTTATATTGGTAAAGACCACTGCACTGCCAATAGAGTGGGTGCTGCGGCAGAGACAAAAGGAACATAAAAAATAAAAAATAAAATAATGGGAATTTAAAATCAAAATGAATAAAAAAGACTTGTCAAAGTACTCCATCTACAGTTTTTCTTATAATAAATCCATTAAAAGATCACAAAGTTTAGAATACATTTACAGCCAATTACCCAATCTCCTTCATCGATCTCAAACGAAAAGGTTAACCGCGAAAGATAAGGAATATAGGAAATATGGGCACAGAGATGTCCAGGTTTTCAGCGTTTTCCGTGGGTGTAGAGTCTAGATTGAGTTTTCCGTGCCCTTCAAGTTGTAGTGTATTTAGTGAATTAGAACACTGAAAGCACCTACAACTCGGAAGAAAATAGGGGTACAGTTTCCTTACCTTCGCGATTATAAACTCTGAGTGAATTAGTGTAAATATCTACATTCAAAACTATAATCTAAAATTTCACCTCAAACTTAACCTGAAACATTTTGAATTTCCATAACCATGCTCAGATCTCTTAACCTAATCTACTACTCTCATAAAACAATTTTTGAATTTTACGCTGTAATACCGGAACTGGATTCAGCATAATAACAGTCACTAACAGGTATTTCCATGAGAATTGAGGCGAATAGCAAATACTGAAGATAAAAATCATAAATTAAAGGGGATAATATGACAGATATTGAATCGATCTATAAAAAGCTCAGCCATGTGATCAGTAAGGAAGACTTCCTGCAGCGTGTCCAGGAAAAGGTCGAGAATATGGGAGGGCTTTGCGATGAGCCTATGGCTGCCATGCTGGTTGCCAACGAACTTGGATTTTCGGATGTGGGTCGGGACACTGCGAAAATTGGAGACATTACAGCCGAAAGCGGACCGGTTAATTTTGTTGCAAGAGTCGTTTCAGTTTTCGATACTAAAGAATTTACTCGAAACGACGGGACCATAGGTAGAGTCGGTAATATGATCGTCGGAGACGAGACTGGTAAAATAAGGGTAACTCTCTGGGACAATATGGCAGACCTGATAAAAGCTGAAAAAGTCAAGGTAGGACAAACTCTCCAGCTCAGCGGATATGCGAAGCAGGGATATTCAGGAGTGGAAGTCAATATAGGAAATAATGGAGTACTGACCGAAAGTAAAGAAGAAATCGATGTGGCTGCGAGTAGCCAGAAGATAAAAGATGTAAAGGACGGTATGGGAGACCTGAATCTGATAGGAAAAGCCCTGGAAATTTCAGAAGTAAAAACCTTCCAGCGAAAAGACGGCAGCAGCGGCAAGGTAGGAAACCTGTTGCTTGGAGACGCTACAGGCACACTCAGAGTCACTCTCTGGGACGAAAAAACAGAGTTTTTGAACCAGATAAAATGTGGAGATCCTGTAGAGCTAATCAATGCTTATGCCCGGGAAAACGCCTTTACTCAGAAAGTTGAACTGCAGGTGGGAAACCGAAGTATTATCAGGAAAAGTGAGAAAAAGGTCGAGTACGAAGAGGAATTTACCCCGATTGCAGATATCAAGGCTGATATGGATAATATTAACATTTCCGGAAGGGTACTTGATATAGCGGAAATCCGGACCTTTGAGAAAAAAGACGGGTCTACAGGAAGAATAGGAAATCTCCTTCTGGGTGATTCCACAGGCAAAATCAGGCTGACATTATGGGATGAAAAAACCAGTTTTCTGGACGAAGTGGATTTTGATGAGACCATAGAAGTACTCCATACTTATTCTCGAGAAAATACCTTTAACCAGCAGGTGGAACTGAACCTGGGAGCCAGAGGGATCATCCAGAAGACTGAAAAAGAAGTTGAGTACAGGGAAAAGTTTACGGATATTGCTGATATTATCCCCGGAGAAAGCTATTCAATCCAGGGTAAGGTTTCCGAAATTGGAGAACTTCGGGAGTTTGAGAGGGAAGACGGAACCGAAAGTGTGGTTGCAAATCTCGAACTTAAAGACAAAACAGGCAGCATTAGGCTTACTCTCTGGGGAGAGCAAGCATATGTGATCGAGGATCTTGATATTGACTCCGAAATCCGGGTCATTGACGCGTATGCAAAGTATGGTCTGAATGAAGAAATCGAGCTGAGTATTGGGAACCGGAGCAGAGTGATTATGCTTTAATTATTCCTCCTTTTTTCATCCGGCTTTTGCTTTTTATTTATTCCTTAAACCTGCGAATTTCCACGGCAAAAATTGAGTAAGTAGGTTCCAATGGAAACAAGGGGGTTCTGAAAAATTTCCTGTGAGAAAAATAGAAAGCATTACAAATATAATTTACGTTTTTTCTAAACTGCATAAATATATTTTCTAAACCATACTTTTCTTCTGTACCTCTTCTTAATAATTTTTCCGGATTATTGGATATTTTTCATTCTCAGCAAAAGCCTCCAGTGGAAACAAGGGGGTTCTGAAAAATTTCCTGCGAGATTCCTATAAGCCCCTTATCATAAACAAAATCAAAGAGGCTTTAAAAAATGCGTTTCTGACATTATGCAAGCTTCTTTTCTCTACAAAAAAAACAAATTCCGTTATTGTTATGTACCATTGACTCATATATATAAGTGTTATAAAAACATCCGAAAAGCGTGGGGAAGACACGTTAGAGGTAACGGATGAAAAATATATCCGGAAATGACGAAGCGGATAAAAATATATCCGGAAATGACAGATCTCACCGTAAAATCGGCTTTAAAAAGTATGATTGCAGGGCCTGAATTAAAAAGGAAAGATAAAGCAATCCGGAATGTTTTTCCACAGGAAATTGAAAATCCAAGAGCTTTTATATTCTGAATTGCCGAAGTACGGAACGAAAGGGGGAACGGCAGTCAATGGCAGATGACCCTGAAAGGGAAATGGATGCTGGAAGGGAGATAGATGCTGATATTCACAACACAGAGATTGAAAGAGAGGTCTCGGTTGCTGAAGTTATGAATAAAGCGGTCATAGTGATGGATATCAAATCAGATATTCCTGCTATTGCAAGGGAAATGGTCAGTCGTGATGCAGGAAGCGTTATCATCACAGAGAATGGCAAAGCTATGGGAATCATAACTGAAAGAGATCTTGTGAAGGGCATAGTTACAGAGGACAGAAGACCTAGTGAGGTAAAGGTGAGTGAAATCCTCTCAACCCCGTTGATAACCGTAGAGCCTGAAACAAGTATAGTAGACGTTTCCGAAATCATGTTAAAAGCAAATATTAAAAGGTTGCCAGTCCTGGAAAACGGTACAATAATAGGAGTGATTTCGAATACCGATATCCTGATGGTAACGCCAGGGCTTAACACTATTCTAAAAGATCTTATTGACATGAACAGAGAAGCTCTCCTCTCAATCCCTTCACTTGAAGAAGTTTCAGATTTAGAGGATTTCAGTACAGGAATATGTGAATCCTGTTCTGTTTTCTCATATGACCTCAGGTTTGTGGATGGAAGGTATTTATGCGGAAACTGCCGGCAAGAGGAAGGGGAAAATTACGAGTGAATTGGAATCTGGAGATCTCGACTTCAAATCTTCTGTTTTAAAGAGAGTATAGGAAGGCAAACAATGGATGTTAGGGAAGGCAAACAATGAATGTTAGCGAGATTATGTCAGAAGGGCCTATAAGTATCAAAGAAGGTGATTTTGTAACTCACGCCCGTCAGCTGATGCGCGATCACCTTCTTAGAAGCCTTGTTGTTGTTGACGAAGATAATAGAATTGTGGGAATGCTGAGTGACCAGGATATCTTGAGGGTTACGTCTACACGCTCGAATGTCACAGTAGGCGGGTATGCAAGCCAGTCCCCGACAGTCGCTCCGGATATGGATGTCATGAAAGCTGCAAAACTGATGGTGCAGTCGAAACAAAACAGGGTTCCAGTTGTCGCATCAACTGTTGATCATAAGGTTGTCGGTGTCCTGAGTAATGTTGATATTCTTAGAAACGTGGAGCTTCCAAGAAATCTTCCCAAAACCATAAAAGAAATTATGACAAAAAAAGTTGAAACGTGCTCTCCAGAGGAAAGAGTTGCCAAGATTTGGGGACGTATGCTTGAGACAGATTACACGGGCATTCCCGTGGTTTCAAAGAAGGGTAAACCTATTGGAATGATCACCAGAAGAGACATAATCAAATCAGGCGCTGTTAGAATATCTCTGGAAGATGAAAGGGCAACGAGGCCTAATGACAGTCCAAAGGTTGAAACAGTCATGTCAACTCCTACATATACTCTTTCAGAAAGCGATTCTGTCCGGAGCGCAATTGAGATGATCATTCACTATGATATCGGAAGAGTCACTGTAGTAGATGAACATGGAAAAATATCCGGAATCGCTGACAGACAGGACATTCTGGGATCCATTGTCAGTGTATGGCCTGAACAAACCTCTGAAAACCGTTTTTGAAAGGAAAATTTCCAGTGAAATGGTGAAAACTGGCAAAGAATTAATTTGAAAAAATGAAGAGCAAACTCTCACGCAAAAAGATTATAACATTACAGATTGTCATTAATAATAATTATAAATTGGCAAATAAAGAAAAGAACTAGGAAAGATTCGGGAGAAATTGTTTGCAGGTTTTGTTTTTTCCAGGAGCAAACTTGGGTTTGCTGAGAAATAAACGGTAGACTCAAGGGAAATTCTTGCAAATAGGAAGAGAAAAAACGGCATATGAAAAAAAGCAATTAATTGCAACTCGAATTCGGTGATCCTATTGAACAAAAATAAGACATTTGTATCAGCCGACAAAACGAAAGTTCAGCCAAATCTGAACAAACCGGGAAAGAACGCGCAACAGAAAGATCCACACATGATCAGCAGCATGGCCACAATGCGAATAGGCCCTGATTTCAAGTCCCGCATTTCAGAACATCAGGGGCGGATCCTCGCCCTGGCAACAAGGGATGTGATAACCCTCCCTCCCACCGCAACAATTATGGAAGCAATCAGGATCATGACTGAAAGGAGGTTCAGGCGCATTCCTATCACAGATGCAGGAACACGGAGACTGGAGGGGGTCGTTACTTCTGTGGATATCATCGATTTCCTTGGAGGCGGGAAAAAGAATCTGCTTGTTGAAAACCGCTTCAAAGGTAACCTTCTAGCTGCAATAAACGATGAGGTAAGGCAGATAATGGAAAATGATGCTGCTTATCTTAATGAGCAGGCAGACTTTAAAGATGCCATTTCGACGATGCTTGAGAGAAGGACAGGGGGTCTGCCAATCGTGAACAATGACATGCAGGTAGTTGGAATTTTTACCGAAAGAAATGCAGTGGAACTGATGGGCGGGATCGTGACAAATAAAACCGTTGATGAATACATGACCAGGAATGTCAAGATGGTATCAACAGATACACCCATTGGACACGCAGCAAAAGTAATGGTAGATAACAGGCTCCGAAGACTTCCTGTAGTTAAGGATGGTATTTTTGCTGGAATAGTTACCGCCTCTGACATCGTCCACTTCCTTGGAAGAGGAGATGCTTTCAGCAAACTGACAACAGGAAATATTCATGAAGCTCTTGACCAGCCTGTGGGTTCTATTATCTCCAAAGAATTGATATGGACTACTCCAAGTACAGACATGGGAAAAGCGATGAAAATCATGCTCGAGAAAAAGATAGGTTCGCTCCCGATCCTGGAAGAAGGGTTGCTCCGTGGCATAATTACAGAAAGCGATTTCCTAAGATCTTTTGAATGAATTCCAGGATGGCCAATCTAACTGGCCCAAAAGCGAAACTTGTTTGGAGCCAGGTGGAGCCCGAAAAACTTCCGGACTTAATTTATCAGAGGTCTTGAGAGGAGGAAAATTTTCTAGCCGGATATACCGAAAAGCAGCTCTGCACTCTGAATGTTCAGGATTTCGAAGTGTAGCTGATTTTGCAATAAGAACCATTTCAGTTCGCCTGTATATTCTCAGAAAAGATATATTATTCCTCTAAAATTTTAGCGTTTACAGCTAAAAATTGTGAAGTTCGCATCCGATTCAAAAACTATAATTATTGATACTTATATATTGTAAAAGTGAAGGAGGTATTCCATGAATGTGGCGGACGTCATGAGTTCACCTGTATATGTCCTAAACGCAGATGAGCCCGTGTCATATGCAAGAAAACTGATGTTAAAGTATAAAATCAGTACGTTGCTTGTCCTCAACGAGGGCAAGATGGTGGGAATCGTTACAAAATCAGACATCAGCAACCGTCTGGCTCAGGCCGAACCCCTCTGGAGAAGGAGGCCGATAGATCAGATCCCTATCAAGTTATTGATGACTGAATCGGTTATTACCATCTACCCCGAAGCCTCCATTTCCCAGGCAGCCGCCTTAATGCTTGAGAACAGGGTGCACAACATTCCGGTGGTAAAGAAAGATATAGTAGGTATTGTGACCAGGACAGATCTCGTGCGCTATGTTGCGGAAAACACCGAGGAAATAAAAACAAAAATTCCTAAACTAATGACCGAGGATGTCATTTCTGTTCACAGACACCATACTATCAACCATGTAATTGACGAAATGAACAGAAACGAGATCGAAAGGGTGGTCGTTAAAGATGATGCTGGAAAATCCGTTGGGATTATTTCCAGGAAAACTCTTGCCTTAAATCTCCTAACTGACAATGAAGGCAAACTTTCCACAAAAAATATTAAAATGGCGCGCAAATCTTCCCCTGCGGGTCAAAAAATCTATAGATACGTAAAAGAGGTGCCTTTGACTGCGGAAGACATCATGGTTTCTCCGATAATTTCCATTGACGTAACTGAAAATATCAGTGCAGCTGCAAAAAAAATGATTGAGGAAGAAGTTACTGCTCTTCCTGTCAGTGACGGAGAAGATATAGTGGGCATACTGAGCAGGACCGATATCATAAAAGCTATCCTCTGAAACACGCAGAATGGAGGTAAATACGGCAAAGAAAAAATTAGCAACAGGTAAAGACAACCGAAAACAAAAGAAGGATGCGAAGTAAGAACGTCGGAAAACGGATGAAGAAAACACGCAAAAAAATTGCGAAAAATATAATTGAAAATTCTGGATACGCATGAGGTGAATTGCATGCAAGTTAAAGACATAATGGTACAGCCACACAGGATTGACAAGTCAGACACCATATCTCACGCCCTGGACCTTATGGAAAAAAAAGACACAAAACGCCTGCTGGTAGTCCACGGCGACCAGGTGCTCGGTGTACTTACCATGAGAAGTCTGACAGAGCAGCTCGGAACTCGAAAGAAACTGAGCAAACCTGCATCCTCTCTCCATGTTGCAACAGCCGTATCCGACAATTTTGTAAAGGTCTTGCCAGATACCGATATTAAAGATGCCCTTACCCTGATGAAAAAGAAAGGCGGCGTGATCATTGTCACTGATAACGGGAACGCAATGGGCTGGGTGACCCCCCAGGAGTTCATGAAAATAAATCGTTTCACAGGTTTTGCCGGGGAAGTAATGGAAAAAAGTCCTATCATTGTCAGCCCATCGGATCGGGTGAGCCATGCCAGGCATCTAATCCTTGATAAAAATGTGGGAAGACTTCCTGTAGTTGAAGATGGAAAACTTGTGGGTATTGTTGCAGAAGATGACATTGCCTTTGCCATGCGCTCTTTCAGGGATCTGGTAGCTGACAATCAGCAGGACTCAAGGATCAAAAACCTGCTTGTAGGAGATATTATGACCCGCAGTGTGATCAGTGTCTATACCAATACTCCCCTTTCAGAAGTTGTCCAGACAATGATGGAACACGACGTCGGAGGTGTTCCGGTTCTTAACCTGGAAGAGGAACTTGTTGGTTTCCTGGCCCGCAGGAATATAATAAATACAATTGAGGAATAAGCTCAAATATAAACAAAAAAGCTCCAATATAAACAAAAAGAGCTTGAAAATCTGAACTGATCAAAAGAATTAAAAAATAGGTGATTAAAAAGAGGGCCTGTCCATATAGAAGCAGGCCTTTTGAAATTCAGGGATTTCTGAGTTTAAAACATTCAATTTCTCAATTTTTAATCTGCTTCCTGCATTGACTGTTTTCGAGAATTATGTTCTCAGTATTCCGTTTCTATTAGTGCTAGCCTTTTATGAGCTATTGCTAGCCTTTTATGAGTTTATTTTTGCTTTAGAACGATCTATCTCCACCAATAAGGCCTCCCAGGATGCCACTGCCTCCAATCCCGTTCTGTTCGTCCCTGTGGCTGTAAGCAGAAGCTGCAAATATCCTGTCGGCAAGTCGGGAGAAAGGCAGACTCTGCATATACACAGTTCCCGGACCTGTGAGAGTTGCAAGGACAACTCCTTCACCACCGAAAAGGGCATTTTTAAAGTTCTTTGACCAAGTTATGTCATAGGTTACGGTTTCGGTGAAAGCTGCCACGCAGCCCGTATCAATACGGTAAGTCTCACCGGCTGCCAGCTCTTTTCTTATAACTGTGCCTCCTATATGAAGAAAAGCCAAGCCATCGCCCCTTAGCCTCTGCAGGATGAAACCTTCGCCGCCGAAAAACCCTGCTCCGAGCTTGCGGGTGAAAGCTACTTCCACTTCTATTCCGCGGGCAGCACAGAGAAATGAGTCTTTCTGGCAGAGGAGGCTGCCTCCGAACTCGGTGAGGTCAAGGGGAATAATCTTGCCCGGATACGGAGCCGCAAAAGCTACATGCCCTTTTCCGGAACCCTTGTGAATAAAACTTGTAATGAAAAAGCTTTCTCCTGTCAGGGCTCGCTTAAGTCCTTTTTTAAGACCTCCGAAAAATCCGCCCCCTTCGTTGCCCATGCTGGTCTGCATCTGAATTCCGGGTCCCATGTATGCCATAGCCCCAGCTTCTGCCTGAACGACTTCGTCCTGATCAAGCTCAATTTCAACGATCTGCATATCGTCGCCGATAATCTTGTAGTCAATTTCATCTGCCATTTTATATCCTCCGATCTTTTTTGAAAGCTTAGAAATAGAGATTAGAAATCAAGTACTTAAAAAGATTTTTAATGGATTGAACATCCCTCAACTTATTCCCTAAAAAGAAGGTTATTTTGAAGACATGTCGATATTTTGAAAACATGCCTAAGAATGAGAATTTATTTCAGGCCTGAAAACAGATAAATAAACATGAGTAGAGAAGAGAATGAGGAAATTGATCCTGAATTTATAACTCGACTTGTCAATTGCCTGGGATTTGATCAGGAGAAGGTTCGTCACCTTTTTGAGAAAAATTATCTTGCCCGAAACTGGGGAAAATATGAATATTTGCTCCGCTTTGACAAGGAAATTTCCCATATTGAAAGGGGAACAGTGCTTTATGAGAAAGACGGTTCTTTTGAAATAATTATGGGTTTTCCGAAGATCCGGAGAGCCATGGTGCTGGATCCTACAATCAAAAAGCACTTCAGCGGCCTTGAAAAGGTAGCCGTGGAAGAGAAAATGAACGGATACAATGTCCGCATAGCAATCGCAAAAGAGGAGATACTTGCAATTACCCGGAGCGGGTATGTTTGCCCTTATACGACTCAAAAGGCAAAAGAGAAACTGAACCTGAAATTTTTTGACGATTTCCCTGAGCTTGTACTCTATGGAGAAATGATAGGCCCTGACAATCCTTATGTCTCAAAAGATATCTATGGTATCGAGTCGGTAGAGTTTTATATTTTTGACATTCGGGAGAAAAACAGCGGTAAGCCTCTTCCAATAAGCAGAAAGCAAGAAATTCTGGAAAAATATGGTTTTTTCCAGGCAAGGTTCTTCAAGAAAATTTCCCTGGAAACAGCCCCTGAAGAGATCGGAAAAATCATCAGGGAACTGGGAGAAAAAGAGCATGAAGGTGTTGTAATAAAGGACCCCGAAATGGTTCTTTCCCCATTAAAATATACCTCTTCTCAGAGTAATTGTTCGGACCTCAGGCATGCCTTTAAGTTCTACAATGAGACAGGCAGAGACTATATGCTTTCCCGGATCGTCAGAGAAGGTTTCCAGACAGTTGAATGGAATGAAAACGAGACCGAATTCGAAAAACGCTGCATGCAACTGGGAGAAAGCATACTGAACCCTCTCAGGGAATCTATCAGAAGTGTAAAAAATGGCCAGAGACTCTATGAAGAAGCAAAGATTCGGGTAAAGGATTTAAAAACTGCAGCAGATTTCGACGATTATCTTAAAAGACTTGGGATCGATGCCGTTTTTGAAGAGCCCCAATCTGTCGGAGAAGAATATCTGATAATTATAAGAAAGCTCAACAAAAGCACCAGCGATAAAACTCAGGCAATCTGGCAGGGTGAACCCTGGTAATCATTTACTTTGAAAATGGGTTTCGAGATTTGAATCTTCAATAACCCTTTTAGAACGTTTCGAAAAGAAATATATTACAGTATAATTAATACCAGTTGCATATTCCAGAAATTTCAGAGATTCCAGTGATTTAAGAAAGTATCATGAAATTGAATTTACTTTATTCAAAATGATCCAGATTTAGATAATTTCTAGATATTATAGCACATAGTAATTAGAAGGAGTATATAATAATAAAAAGGGACCCACCATGACAAACCTTGCAATTATCGGGACGGAAAAAAGCGGAAGGACCTCCCTTGCCGCAAACCTTGGGAAAAAAGGGACAGCTTCCGACATAACCATGTATAATAACGATAAAGAGAGCCGGAAAATGGTTTTTGTGGACCCTCAAGGCTATCCTAAGGCCTTAAAACCCCTGGTTACGGCACTGAATATTTCAGAGATGGCAATCCTTTGCATTCCTCCAGAGGGTCTGGACAGGGATAGTCCTGTAAGTGTTTACACCGGAGAGTGCATTGTTGTCCTGGATCTACTTGGCTTTAAGCATGGGATAATTGCCCTGACAAGATCCGACAGCACCCACATGCATGCAATCGATGAGCTGAAAAAGAAAATAAAACTAATGACTGCAGGCACTTCTCTCCAAGACTGGAAATGTATTTCCCTTAATACCAACAAAAGTGCAAAAATCCCCTTTGAAGGCGTTGAAGATCTCAAAGCCAGAATTAATACGATTTCGGAAGAAATCGAAGCTGAACAGGCTGAATTGAATAAACTGCCTGCAAGGGTGTTTATAGACCATGCCTTCAATGTGACTGGAAAAGGCTGTGTTGTTCTTGGAATTGTCAAACAAGGAATCTCAAAAGACAAAGATAAGACCAAAATTTTCCCGCTGGACAGGGACGTTGAAATTCGTTCCATTCAGAGCCACGATGTGGATATCGAGAGTGCGCCTACAGGCACCAGAGTTGGAATGCGCCTTAAAAATGTGCAGGCCAAAGACATAGAAAGGGGATTTATCATTTCCGATAAAGAAATCGTAAGCACTGACTACATCCTGGAATGTGCTCTCTCAAAATTCACAAGGAAAATTGAAGCCTCCAGTGTACTTCATCTCTTCGTTGGCCTGCAGTCCGAACCTGTACGTGTAGAAAAAATTCTGGTTGACGGGCAGGAAGTTAAAGAAGCGAAGCCTGGCAGCATCTGCGTGCTGGAACTTTCAGGTAACAAAAAAGTAGCTTACAGCAAAGAAGACCGCTTCCTGCTGGCAAACCTTGACCTGACACAGCGCTTTGCAGCTTATGGCTTTTCGAAGTAAGTTTCTTTAAAAACAAATTATTTTAAGGGAATGACATGGAAAAAGATTTAGGGAATAATAAAAGCACATGTAAAAACGAAAACAATAAAGTGAAAGACAGGACTCTTTATGGGAATGTGTTCCACAGAAATATCTGCTGGCAACGCTCTTACCAGAGGCCGGAAGGTAAGGAGATTATTATGGCACTATATGGTAGTCTCAGAGACGGTCTCTACAATAGCCGGCGTTTTGACCTCCAAAATAGGTCAGAGCTCCTGGGAACAACAACAGTAAGAGGATATGCTCTTTATTCTCTGGGTCCCTACCCTGGCATCTACCCTTCTGAAGGTTTTTCTATCGTCGCTGAAGTGCGCAGGTTCTCAGGAAAACAGCAACTTGAAATCGCGAAATCAATTGATTATATGGAACTTTTTGGGGGATACCACAGGGAATATGTGGATCTTGAAATAGATGAACAGAAGATCAGAGGCTTCATCTATGTTTATGATGAAAAGCCCGAAACGGAAAGAATCGAGCATGGTGACTGGACCAGATACTTGAAAGAAAAATGTGAAAAGGGCTGAAAAGAAAAAATTTCGAATAACTGAAAGAAGAGATTGAAAATTTCTCTTTTACAACTTTCTTAAAAATTCAAGGCTTTCAATTCCCTCTTCGACAGAACTCATTTCGGTGACAAAAATCCCCTTATAGTCCGAAAGCTTTTTCATAACATGTTTCCAGTCTATCGTACCTTTTCCCAAGGGGAGATGTTCGTCTTTTTTGCCCATGTTATCGTGAATATGTATATGGGAAATTTTATCTGTAAGGAACTCCAGGAAGTCGTCAACAAGCCCAACTGTATTTGCATGTCCAACATCGAAGGTAAAGCCCACGTTGTGACTCCCAATTGAATCAAGCATTTCTTGCATTTCATCGGGATATTTCCCAAAGATCTTAGGAAGATTAGGCATATTTTCGACAGCAATCAAGATTCCGAAATCTGCTGCAAAGTCACAAATTTCCCGGAGAGAGGCAAGATTAGTAAAATAAGCCTCTTGCGGAACCTGCACGCCATAAGGGGAAAGATAACCGGGGTGTATTACAGCCAGATTGACATAGTTAGAGGCAAGAGTCAGGTAATGTTTCATTTGTCTAATGACTTCTGCCCTGAGTGAGTCGTTCAGACCTGCCAGATTCATATCTGAGAAAGGCAGGTGAAGGGTCAGCTCAAGGTCAGTGGTTTCATTGATATTTTTCAAATTTTGAATATTCTTGCTGTTCAGACACTGGGACCCTTCCTGTACGATTTCCCAACCAGTATACCCATGGTCTTCGAGCGTGTAAGCCCATTTGAAAGGGTCTTCAACGACTGCACGCGACGAATAACTGATTCTATGCAACTGCATGATGAAAATTCATTCCTTTTTATTTGTTAATATAAATTTGTGGGTGCGAATTGAGATATATTTAACTGAATTAAGTTAACTAAACTAAGTTAATTGAATTAAGTTAACTAAATTCGGATTAATTTAATGCGTTCTTTCAATGGATTTCAACAGAGAACTCAGGGCTTTTCAGAGCATTAAAGACATAATAAAGGTTACAATCACTAAAAGCGTATTAAGACTTACAGAGCATTAAAACCTTAAAACGTTTCAACTCTTCTCCACATAATCCATATCCAGCTCAATAATAGGTTTTCCTTCTTCTGTAAGGGGCAAAAGCCATTCAAAAAGTCTCTCCATTTCTTCTTGAGAGTCAGCCCTGATAAAGACTTTAATGGACCCGAGAGGTTCTTCTTGAGCAGGAATACTGGGAATTCCGACAAAAGCAGCTTGTTTATTGAGCAAAAAACGGACTGAAAGCCCGTCACGTGATAAGCCTTTCCCGAATGCCTTATTGCGGATGCTATCTATAATTTGTTCTCTGCGAACCAGCCCATACATGGTTAGCAGAAGATCAATTCCTCCTTCCCCTGAGATAAGAAACGAGGGATTAACTTCTGTCTCAGGTTCAGTAGCTTCAATAGCCTTCTTTTCGAGTATTATACCAGTAAAAAGGGATGAAATTGCTCTGGTAACTTTTTCCGGGCTTTCCGTGGGATATACATCTGCTGAAATCTTAACGTGTATCATAAGTTTACTCCAGTAATTTAAAAAGGGTTATTCCAGAAATTTATCTCATCGTTTATTCCAGGAATTATCTCATCGTTTATTCCAGAAATTTATCTCATCGTTTATCCCAAGAATTTATTTCATCATTTATTCCAGGAATTTATCTCATCATTTAATAAAATTCTTCTCAGCAAAATTATTTTTCCGGATTTATCTTTAAAAGCTATTGTGCCGGATTTTCTCCGGAATAATTGCTCAAAACATCAACGACATCCTTTTTAAAAGTCTCTAGAGTGAAATTATTTTCAATTTGGACATTTGATGCTTCTATAGCTTCTCCCATGCCCCAGCTAAGTTCTCGCTCGTCCCGGCGGCGGAGACCTTCTATACTATTCATATCATCGCTTCTACCTCGCTTCTGAACTCTGGAAAAGCGGATTTCAATAGGAGCATAAATGGAAATCAGGACAAAACCTTCTCCGAATTCTCGCCTGAAGCACTCAACTTCAGCAATTCCACGTACCCCGTCCACGACCACAAGTTCAGAGCCCTTTTCCCTGATCTGAGAAACACAGCGTATGGCGACCGCGTCCATGCCCTCGCATTTGCGAAGTTCTGTTGCAACCATTCCAGTATTGGAATCGTTGGGTTCAAGCCCACGCCTCAAGACTTCTCTCCGGATCACATCACCCATATTAATAACGGGAATGCCCATTTCAGCAGCAATTCTGGCAGCTTCTGATTTCCCAGATGCTGGCATGCCTACGAATGCTATTATCTTCATCAAAAATTCCCTTTTAAACTTGAATAATAGACTTGAATTACAGATTTGAATCATTAGATTTCAATGTGATAAATTAAAAGCTCGATTTAATAAATGTTAATCATAAATCTGAGCGAAAACTTGAATAATAACTTAAAGGGCAGCTAAATAATAAATTAAAGGGTGGCTAAATAATAACTCAAAGGGTAGCTAAATAATAAATTAAATAGTAATTTAAATAATAAATTGAATAATAAATTGAATAATATAACTTGTACGTTAACTTATGAATATGATATGATCCTAGTCAAACCACAGGATCATATATATTATTTCCTGAAAACTGGCACCTGAATTAATGAAAAAATCACAAACTAGAGTAAGGAAAGAGCAAAAGGCAGAGAAAGAAAGGCAGGAAAGACGGAAGGCAAGAAAAGGACAACGGATAAGGGAAAGCCCGAGATAGTAGAATGGGAGGGTTTTTAACCCTCATGAAAACATCTTGTTGAAAACTGATGCCTTAAAATCCACAAGGGGCTTGAGCCTGTAATCTTCAAGAAGAACCTTGCGAGTGTTTTCTACTGGGACGCTCAGGGAAATTTCTTTTGTCCGGCCGTAACGCCCTTTGCTTACGACCACTGCGTTGACTATTCCCAGCATATCAAGTTCGGACATCAGGTCAGTAACCCTGCGCTGTGTAAGAATATCCACATCGATGTGATGACAGAGCTGACGGTAGACATTGTACATTTCGCCAGTTGTGACATTCTTACCTTCTCTGCCCCGGTTCCGCAGAAGAATAATACTATAGAGTACGAGCTTGGACTGGGTAGGGAGGGTCCTTACTACTTCGACAACTCGGTCGATTTCAATCTTTTCCTGAGCACGCCTTACATGCTCTTCAAGGACCTGAGGCTGGTTTTCCCTCTCTGCAATTTCCCCTGATACCCTCAGGAGGTCAAGTGCGCGACGGGCATCGCCGTGTTCTTGAGCTGCAAAGGCAGCGCATAGGGGAATTACCATTTCACCCAGTACCCCGTCGTTGTAAGCCATTTTTGCCCTTTGCTTCAGGATATCGCTAATCTGCTCAGCATCATAAGGCGGAAAAATCAGTTCTTCTTCACCCAGGGAACTTTTGACCCTTGGATCCAGAAACTCAGTGAATTTTAAATCGTTTGAAACCCCGATCATGCTTACTTTAGCTTGCCGAAGGTCTGTATTAATTCTGGAGAGATTGTAAAGTACATCATCGCCTTTTTTGATCAGCTTGTCAATTTCATCTAGAATTATGATAACGACCTGCTCTCTGGAATCAATTGCTTCCTTGAATTTCATGAAGACCTGGTCAGTCGGCCACCCGGTCATAGGAACGTCTTCTTCAAAATGTCTGGCAAGGTTTGCAAGGAGCCGATATTGTGTGTCGATTACTTCACAATTGATGTAGACAACAGAGCAAAAAAGTGATTTGTCTTCACTTACCCTCTCAAGTTCTTTTCCCACGTACCGGGTCACTGCAGTCTTTCCTGTCCCTGTTTTGCCATAAATAAGCACATTGGAAGGAGTTTCTCCCCTGAGTGCGGAGACCAGGATGGTTGCAAGGCTGTTAATCTGTTCATTCCTGTGCAGCAACAGATCAGGCGTGTAAGAAGGTCGAAGAACTTCTTTGTTTTTGAAAATTGATTTTCCGTCAAGTAATTTTTCGAATAAGCCGTCTAATGATTGAGCTTTTATCATGAATGACCCTCTATAAAAATTGATGATACTCAGAATTTAATGGGATAGTACAGTTGACATATTTTGAGCGACAATGATGAATATACTCAATAAAGTTAATAAAATAATTAATAATATATATAATTTAATATGTATCTAATTAATAATGTGCACTATTTAATGTGCGTCTAATAATGTGTATCGTTTAATGTATATCATTAATACAGTCAATAAACCATAGAATATATTTCTATATATTATCAACCATACAATATGTTTTTCCCAATTATGTTCTCAATTACTGTCATAAGTCCAAGTAATTGAAAATCCTGTTTAGGGAATATATTTTTAGGGATCTCTGTTATTATGTTTTTCAAGCTTTCAGCTGCAGGCCGAACCTGCAAAATTCGATTTTAAACTCTCTGAGATTCTGAAGATCATGCTTCTTAAGGCCAGAATGCCTTCAGAAGTTAAGCTTTTTAACTATTTTTAAGCGATAACTATTTTTAAGCGATATTAAGTGTTTTTCAGCATTTACTTGCTTTCTGAAGCCAGGGGGAATTCAGGCTGTCTTCAATTCTCAGTTTTCTGAATCCACAGTAGTTATTTATCTTTTTAGAGCTGTCTGTTTAGACTTTTAGAGCTATCTTTTCATAGTCTTCCTGCTCAAATATTTTTAGATAATTGTAATCATAATTATTACTGGACAGCTTTCAATTAACATTGCGATAGACATTACATCGCTTTCAGATGATTACTGTGATAGTTATCAAATATCTTTAAATAATTGTAAACATGGGGGTGTTTGGAAAAAAAAAACTTTTGATTTTCCAAATTTGGAACTAAAGTTCTGTAAGATTTTGGAATTTACTCCATTATTCTTTCGCTTGTATGAGAAAACTTATGAATTTCAAACCTTATGAATTTCCGCTCATAAGAGAAAGGGATAGAAAATACATGTTTCTTATAGTTAATGCCTGAAATTCTTATTTCTACAAACTGCTTATTAAATGACTGGAAAGTCTGACTTGTTGATCACTTCTCAAACCTAGATAAAACATACATTCCAGATCTTCTTTCTTCAAAATATTAGGAGTAATTGATATATAAGCAAGTAATTTTAAGCTATATTTGCAGTAGATGCAATGGAAGTACACCGTATTAATAGTTATGGTAAAGACCCGTTTATTTCCAGTGGAAAGGTTTCAGCCTTATATATTTACCAAAAAAACGTTACCAGAGGACGTATGAATTTTAAAACAAAAGATTCAGCATTCCAGAACCAATAGAGGTAAAATTCAAATCCTTTTTTTCGTATGGAAGATAGTATAAATATTTTTGACTTTTTTACTTAAATTTAAAGAATAAAAATTTTTATATAAAATCGGACTGCTTACACAGCAGTTTCGGCTCTTACTTCAAATTATTTCAGTTCAATATGTTACCTGTATAATCATACAATCTTTACAATTGTACAATTAGGCATGGTAAAAGATAGAATTTAGATAGGTTCCAAAGTACTTTCTATCAAGAATCTCCTTGAATACGTCCTATTCTGATCTATTTTTATGGGGCTTTTATTTATTGAAAGTTTTAATAAACTGGGCATTTAATAAATTATCTTCAGATTTATGTGAAAAAGAGATTAAAGAGGTGTAAAAGAAATTAAATGAAGAAAATGAAGAAAATAAAGAAAATGGAGGATATTTTAGAGAGGACCCCCTTATTTCCAGTGGAATGCTTAAATAACCCCCGGACCCCATTGTTTCCAGTGAAGAGATTTTAAGATTCTGAAAGCAAAATAAAACATTGTTTTATTTAGTTAAAAAGCAAAATATTAGTGTTTAGTTATGAAATTAATAGTATATATAGTTTATTATAATAAATTAGAATTTTATTTAGAATTTTTTTTAAGAAATCTAATTATAATTTGAGTTTAGGGATTAGCTCTATTATTAACATTATCAACATCTCAGCAAAAATTTACTGCCTCTATAATCCCTGAATCCCCTCCACTGGAAATAAAGGGGTCCCTCTTTGCTCAAGACATTTTTATGATTGTAATATCCTCCCATTCCCGTTTTTAATAAAATCTATGGTAAGTAAAAACGATATCATGCGTCTTCGGTTAAGTGAGGAATCATGATAAATTGTATTCATTCCCTTGACATATGTCCAAAATTTAGATAGACTTTGAACTGGAACGAGGTGTCGATTTTAGGTAAAGAGGCTAAAATTTGAGGCCAATTTATGACATAAAACCGATAACCTTCAGGCAAGAAAATTCCTTAACCGATGACCAATGAAAACGATATACATATTTTGCTTTATATTTTCATTTCT
>NZ_JAVKPK010000004.1:0-90488 GCF_031461075.1 Methanosarcina baikalica
ACATTAAATATCTAATAACTGACAGATTTTCCTTGTAAAAAAATGAAGAGGTAATGGTCCATTTTGATCAGAACTTTAAGTATGACATACACAATAATTTGTACTCTTTTTTAATGGATGTTCTACATAAACCGCATCATAATCTTACAAAATAGAAGTTTATTGAGAATTAATAATACAAAATAGAAAATTATTAATACAAAATAGACAAGTACTCGTTAATGTCTGCGCCAGAACTTCAGATTAAAGAGCTTGTAGCTCATAAATGGGATCTTGCATCCGATACTTTTGACACTCACCCAGGACATGGGATCCAGAGTAAAAAAGAACGAAATGCCTGGAAACATACTTTTAAGGAAGTGTTCCCGGAGAAAGGCTTGAAAATTCTTGATGTAGGGTGCGGTACAGGAGAGCTAAGCATACTGTTTTCGGAAATGGGACATGAGGTTACTGGAATTGACATTTCTCAGAAGATGTTAAAAGTAGCAAAAACAAAGGCCAAAGCCTTTAAAACTGACATAATTTTCGAAGAGGGAGATGCTGAAAATCCATATTATGATGCCGCTTCCTTTGACATTGTTTTCAATCGACACCTGCTATGGACCCTTCCAAATCCAAAATTAGCCGTGGAAAACTGGAGAAAAGTGCTGCGAAACGGTGGGAAGGTTGTAATTATTGATGGAGTTTGGGACAACGGGAGTCTGAAATCAAAGGTTCGCCTGATTGCTAGCGATTTTCTGAAACTTGTTGTTGAAAGGAAAGATCCCAGAAAAGGACACTCCAGATATTCTGAGGAACTCAAATCTAATCTTCCGAACTTTGGAGGGGCTCCGCTTGAAAAAGTTAAGAAATACCTGTTAAGTACGGGTTTTGAGAAAATTCAGACTTTTGATCTGAAAGACGTAAGGGAAGCCCAAGAAGAAAAAATGCCATTGAGTGAACGGATTGTGCGCAGCTATCAGTACTATCTCATCTGCGGTCAGAAATAAAAGAAAATCAGAAAAGAGAAAGCGAAAGGAGATTCCTGAATGAAAAAGAAAAACTACCCCTTGCTTATACTGCTAGTTACCCTGCTGAGCTATGCTATGTTAGTGACTTCAGGATGCAGCAGCACGAAAGGAAATGAAACTGGAGAAGTAGTTTCTGAACCGAATAACACACTTGTACTTGGAGAAATGTGGGATATCGAATCGATTAATCCAATTAATGGGGACGGTACCCTGATCTGCGAGAAAGCTGCAATAACCGAAACTCTTGTTGGTGCCAGTGAAGATTTCTCGCTTAATCCCGGACTTGCGACTTCCTGGAAACAGCTTGATGAAAACACCTGGGAATTCAAGTTAAGAAATAACGTTACTTTCCATGACGGAAGCAAAATGACTGCAAAAGAAGTAAAATTCACTCTGGAAAAAGTCATCTCGGAAAACTCGAAAGTTGCTTCCATGCTAAAGGTAGATTCTATAGAAGTAGTTGACAACTATACTCTTAAAATCAAAACCAAAGAAATTAACCCCATCCTTCCTGGAGTTCTTCATTATCCGGATACTGCGATAATAAGCCCCTCTACTTATAATGAAAAAGGAGAATTCGTAAAACCTGTTGGAACAGGCCCTTATAAATTTGAATCCTTCGATGATCAGACCAGGACTCTTACAGTCGTGAAAAACGAAAATTGGTGGGGAGGAAAAGTTGGGCTTGATAAAATGATCATTAAAGGGATACCTGACCCGAACACAAGAGCAATGGCAATCGAAAATGGAGAAGTTGACTTTACCGTCGATGTACCCTATAGTGAAACTGATAGGATTGACGCCCTGGATGGCATTAACGTAGAGAAGTTCAAAACTCCCAGAGTCTACAAACTTGATCTGAATCTAAAGCATGAACCCCTTGAAGATGTTAGAGTAAGACAGGCTATGTCCTATGCCATTAACAGGTCTGAAATCGCAGAAAATGTACTATACAATGTAGGAGAAGCTGCTGCAGGTCCCTTCCTGCCCACGATGGTCTGGGCAAATAAAAGCCTGAAGCCCTACAACCAGAACCTTGAGAAAGCTAATGAGCTCCTAACAGCCGCAGGCTGGGTGGACACTGACGGGGATGGAATAAGGGATAAGGACGGAAAACCCCTCAAGCTCAACTTTATGACTTATTCGGCAAGGCCTGGACTTCCTCCAATGGCTGAAGCTATGGCTGCCCAATTGAAAGAAGCAGGCATAGATGTTGAAACCGAGGTGATGGAGATGGGGTCGATAGATGACAGAAAAGAAAAAGGCAACTGGGACCTTTACCTTGCCGCTTACAATATTGCAATGGTTCCTGATCCAGAATATATTCTTACGAACTGGTATACGACAAACGGGACTGACAATACACCGGGGTATTCCAATCCGAAAGTAGACTCTCTGATAACGGAAGCCAGAAAAATCACGGACCTGAAAGAACGCTATAAAAAGTTCAATGATGTAGAAGCTATCGTTTACGACGAACAGCCCATGATCATAGTGGCTTACTATGGCTGTGCAATCGTAAAAAAAGACTCTGTAAAAGGATACGTTTTCGACCCGACAGCCCACGACTACCGCATAAATGCAGAGATGTATCTCGAAAAGTAAAACTGAAAAGGGAGTCTTGAGAGATACGGATTTTAGGTCCGTACCCTTGAGTTTCCTTTCACTCGAAGTAAAGCGGACAGCTCGGTATTCTTGCCTTCTGTCCGATTTGAGGAGGAAGCATGAAATATTTCATAAAAAGAACGGGCTTCATGGCACTTACGCTTTTTGCGGTTTGTGCCCTGACCTTTTTCCTTATGAACGTGATTCCAGGGGGAACGGCTGAGCTGATTCTCAAGCATACTTTCGTGGGCCTGGAAGAAAGCGTTACCGAAGAACAGCTTAGCCAGATATCAAGCAGGTACAACCTTGACGATCCTCTTTATATGCAGTTTTTCAGGTGGATTAGAGAAGCCTTTGTAACAGGGGATATAGGGACTTCCTACGTCTTTAAAAAGCCAGTCCTTTATCTCCTTGCTTTACGCCTACCGGCAACGATCCAGCTAGCCGGAACAAGTATGGCCCTCGCAGCGGTTGCAGGAGTAAGCCTGGGAATTTATTCGGCTCTTCAGGAAAACAGAACTTCGGACCATATTCTCAGAATTGTAACGCTTTTTGGGGTTTCGATGCCCGGATTTTGGGTAGCCCTGATTCTTATCCTGATATTTTCCCTCAAGCTGAAACTTGTCCCTGTATTAGGCTACGGAAGCCTGGAAAACCTGCTTTTGCCAGCAGCAGCCCTTTCCCTTCATTCCGCTGCTGCAGTTATGAGGGTCACCAGGACAAGCATGCTTGAAACCTTAGGACAGGAATACATCAGGTTTGCAAAAGCCAAAGGGCTTTCTATATGGAGAATCATAAGCCGGCACGCCTTTAAAAACGCCATGCTTCCAGTTGTTACTGTTATTGGTTTCCAAATGGGAAGCCTGCTTGGGGGAACAGTTGTGATTGAAAAGATCTTTGCCTGGCCGGGAATAGGCAGCCTCCTTGTAGATTCGATCTCAGCCAGAGATCTGCCCATGGTACAGGGATGCGTACTTGCTATTGTTACCATGTTCCTCCTTGTGAATTTCCTTGTGGATATACTCTATACACGTCTGGACCCACGAATAAGGTACGGTTGATACTTATGGATAATGCATTTGCTGATAGGTTAAGAAAAGAAAATCTCTTGATGCCAGAGGCTTATGGAGGCGAATTTACAAAAAAAGTCTTTCAAAGAAAAGATATGCTTTTTGCTCTGATAGCACTTTTGCTTTTTTCCGGGACTGCCCTTTTTGCCCCCCTGATTTCCCCTTACGACCCAAATGCCATTGACCTCGGAAACAAGAACCTCAGCCCTTCAGGAGAGCATCTTCTGGGTACGGACTACCTTGGAAGAGACCTTTTAAGCCGGATTCTCATAGGTGCCCGGACTTCTCTTTCAATCGCCTTCGGGGTGGTTCTTATTTCTCTACTTATCGGAACTGCCCTGGGATGTGTAGCAGGTTACTATGGAGGGATTGTGGATGAAAGTATCTCAAGGGTTATAGACATCTTCCTTTCCTTTCCCGGAATTATTTTTGCTCTCGCTATTATGGGAGTGCTTGGCAGCGGGGTTTTCAACCTGATTTTTGCTCTGTCGATTGTCCAATGGGCAAAATACGCAAGAGTCATGAGAGGGCAGGTTCTCTCCCTTAAAAAACAGGAGTTTGTCCTTTCCGCTGTTACAAGCGGAGCAGATGATTTTCATATTATTCTCAAGCACATAGTACCCAATGCAATTGCTCCTCTCCTTGTACTTGCCACAATCGACTTCGGGCATGTAATTCTCTCCATTGCCACACTGAGTTTTCTAGGTATCGGGCTTCCTGCCGATGTTCCTGAATGGGGAGCGATGCTTTCCGCAGGAAAAGAATTCATGAGAACAGCTCCTAACCAGACGATTTTCCCAGGGCTTGCCATCACCTCCTTTGTAGTCATCTTCAGCATCCTGGGAGACGGCATGAGAGATATCCTTGACCCGAATCATGAAGGAGGTGAAATCTATTGAGCCTGCTTGAAGTAAGAGACCTTTCTGTTGAATTCCCTGCAGGAGAAAACAGTGTAAAAGCAGTTTCCCATGTCTCCTTTGATGTAAGAGAAGGGGAAACCTTCGGACTTATTGGAGAAAGCGGATCCGGGAAATCCGTTATCGGGCTTGCCCTACTTAGACTTCTCCCGGCAAATGCAAGGATATCAGGAGAAATTTATTTTCAAGAACAGGATCTTTTTTTCCTTAAACCTTCAGAACTCCGGAAGATCAGGGGAAAGAAGATTTCACTCATGCCCCAGAACCCGGCTGGAGCCCTGAACCCTATCCTGAAAAACGGACTTCAGATAGAGGAGGTCTTCGAGGAAAGAGGGGTTGATAAAAAACAGGGAATGAAAAAATCCCTGGGGCTTATGAAAAAACTCCTTTTGAAAGATCCCAAAAAACTTTGCGACCTCTATCCCCACCAGCTGTCCGGTGGTATGAGGCAGAGACTGATAGCTTGCATGTCTCTTTCTTTTGAGCCCAAGCTTTTGATTGCGGATGAACCCACAAAAGGGCTCGACCCTGAGGCAAAGACAGGAGCAGTGGAGCTCTTCACTAAAATAAAAAAAGATTATGGTAAGACGATGCTCCTGATCACCCATGATCTAGACCTTGCTCTTGAGGTCTGCGACCGAATAGCTGTGATGTATGCAGGAGAGATTGTGGAACTGGATGAGGCTTCGAAAGTTCTGAGCACACCCATGCATCCCTATACAAAAGGGCTTATACGGGCTCAACCTCGAAACGGGCTTGTTCCTCTTATCGGACAGAGCCCGAGCAGGATAAGGCTTTCAGATGGCTGTTTATTCCATCAAAGGTGCAGGTACTCGGGAATTGAGTGTTCTAGGAAGCACCCCGAGATGAAAAATCATAAAGGAGGGTGGATCAGGTGTCATTTCCAGTCCTTGCAGTAAATGAACTGGCAATGAAGTTCGGGACTTCCGAGGTGTTCAAAAACGTCAGTTTCTCAGTAGCTCCCGGCGAAACTCTTGGGCTTTTCGGAAAAAGCGGATCAGGAAAGACCACAATTGGAAGGTGTATTGTAGGACTTGAAAAACCCACAGGTGGGGAAATCCGGGTTAAGGGAAAAGATATCCTGAGCATGAGCAAAAAGGAGTTTCGAAAACTGCGCCCGAAAGTCCAGATGGTTTTCCAGCACCCTGAAACTTCCCTTGACCCCCGCATGAAAGCTTTTGAAAACCTCATAGAACCCCTGAAACTCCATTCTGGACTCAAAAAAGATGCACTTCTTAAAAGAGGAGAAAAACTGGCAGAGCTTACAGGTCTCCTCCCAGAACATCTTGCCCGCTATCCGAGCCACCTCAGCGGAGGTGAGATCCAGAGGATAGTGCTCGCCAGGATCATGGCGTTATCCCCTGATTTTATAGTCGCTGACGAGCCCACGTCCATGCTTGATGTCTCAGTCCAAGCTCAGATTCTGCGCCTTATGCAAAAACTCCAGAAGGAAACTGGAGTCTCCTACCTGCTGATCTCTCATGACATCGAAGTGTTAAGAAAAGTCTGTCACAGGATTGCCTACCTCAAAAACGGGACTATTACCTCAATTGAAAACATAAACAGAGGCATTAATACATGACCATTCAGGAAAATAAAATAAAACAGAATATTGCCCGCATCTGGGACGTCTCCTCCGAGACCTACGACAGCCAGGAAGGGCATGGAATCCAGAGTGAAATCGAAAGGGAAGCCTGGAAAAACATATTCAAAAGCCTGCTTCCTTCGGGCAGGCTGGAAGTACTCGATGTCGGCTGCGGGACCTGTGAAATCGGGCTTCTGTTTGCAGAAATGGGGCATCATGTTACAGGCCTTGACCTCTCAGATAAAATGCTTGCAAAAGCCGGGGAAAAGGCGTCAAAGAAAGGATTTGATAGTACCTTCAGGAAAGGAGACGCAGAAGCCCCTCCTTTTGAGACGGGAACTTTCGATATTGTTGTCAACCGCCATCTTCTCTGGACTCTTCCACACCCTGATGTCGCGGTTAAGAACTGGAAAAAAGTGCTTAAGAAAGAAGGAGCACTTATTGTTATAGATGGAGTTTGGAATGACGGTTCCCTCGAAACACAGGCAAGAAGGCTTGTAAGTGATTTTTGTACTTTGATTGCTGAGAGAAGGAACCCCCGAAAAGGGTATTACTCCAGAGAACTCGACAGCGAACTTCCCAACCGACACGGAGTCCCTCCTGAAAAAATGCTCGAATATTTCAAGGCTGCTAAATTCAAAAATATCAAGGACCTGGACCTAAAAGATATCACGGAACTTCAGAAAACGAGAATGTCGTTCCGGAAACGAATAGCCTTCAAATACCAATATCATTTGATATATGGAGAGAAAAATTGAAGATTACAGAATCTTGTTCTCAAAAGAAGAAACTTGTTCTTACTCGCAGGATTCCTGACAATTAAATATTAGTAGGATTTACGCGGTTGAACTGAGAAATCAATAGCATTAACCTTCAACTGTTCAAAATACAAAAATATCCGTAATGTTGTATATGCTTGATTTTGTACTTCAACTGCGTAAGTCCTAATAAAAATAATCTAGTTCTATCAATTAAGCATTAATTCTTTGTTTTGTCACTTTACGGTCTTGACAATATCCTTTTGTTCAGCTATGACATTATTGTTTTTAATGTCAATAACTTTTATTGTAATTTCAGAGCCTGCTTTAAAACCGTAATTATCGGATGTATTACTGTCTCCATTTACACTTACTTTAACACTGGAAACAATAGAACCTATAGCACTGTCGTCTCCATGGAGTGTTAGTTTCTCCCCAACGCCCCAAAAATTATCGTTAAGGACTTCTTTGTTTTGAGAATTATATCTGGAACTTTTTTCGATCGGACTCAGATTTTGGTAAATAGTTTCTGTGCTTCCGGTGAGAAAAATTCCGCCCTTTCCAACATCTCCCTGGAATGCATTTCCGTTTCCTAAAATTTTTATGCAGGTAGCATCAAGGGGAAGAGGACTGCCTCCTTCGTGTATGAGCACGATCGTATTGTTCTCAAAAGTTGAGTTTTCACCTTGTGGTGCGTAACGAAGCCCTCCTTCGCAGGATTCAAGAGAAATCCTTACCACAGGAGATTGAAGTGTTGCGCCGCCCTCCGCACTATTAAAGAAATTGACAGTAGCTACACCTGCGAGTGCAAACAAAATAAGTAACATAATAATGGAACCTACAACAGGAGTTACGGCTTCAGATGTTGGTTTAGATGAAAAGAAACGTTTAGATAGGATCTTTCCCCAGGCTTTCATCAATGAGGAAATAAGGTAAAACTATAATAAATATTTTATGAGTTTCTAAAAAAAAGTCATTACTAAGAAACAAAATCCGGAGGAAAAATATCCTCGCAGGATTACTTTCTTTTTCGCCGTTCTTCCTCATATTCCTTTTCGAACTCGAAAATTCCTCGAACAGCTTCAAGTTCTTTTTTGCTCCTGGCATAATGCAAAAGCACAAGGCCAACTCCAGAGAGCAGCGCTATAATTGCGGCTGAGAAAAATAGGGGTGCCGATCGGGTATAATATTTCACCTGAATAACCTCTTCCCGATCTTCCGACTTCGAAGAAACCCATACGAGAGTCTGCCTTCCTTTTTCATCAGAAGTTACATACGAAGGCTCTGGCCTTGCTATCCCGAACACCCTGTTGCCAGTCACATACCCCTCGGGAAGGACCACGCGGGTGAATTCGGAATCAGGTTTAAGGAATGCAAAACTCTGGGTTGCCGGAATCTCAAGAGTATATGCAATAAAGCCTGTCACGGGCTCTTTGAACTCCAGGTTTATAACTTTCATGTTCCGGCTAATTTCCTGAGTCAGGGTATAGTTAATAGCCGAGGTTTCATTTCTGGTGGAAAGCTCTTTAAAAGTCTGCAGGCTTGCTGTGGTCTTGTTTGCAGGGTCCGCAAGCAGTACAAAGTTTTCAATCGGATTGTCCTCTGAACTGCTGCTCAGGGTATCGGGAGGATAAATCTCAAGCTTGCTAGTGTTTATTACAATATTTACAACCTGCACTTTTGTTTTGTTTTCCAGAAGATAATAAGTGGTGGTATTTGCAGGCATCTGAACGTCCGATTCGTTCAGAAAAACCTCATATTCATAATTAGAGATATTACCAGGGTTATTCAGGACAATTTCCTTTTTTTCACCCACACAGCCCGATACGAAGATCACCATCAGGGCAAGGAGCATAAACACGGTTTTAGTTCTCAGTTTCACAGACAAATTCTCCCTTGAGCTTGAAGCGATCTCTTTTCAGCATGTGGCAATTTTCCTCTCTCCTGAGATGAAGCCCGTGCAGGATCCGGAACAGGTCAACATTTATCCTATGCTCCCTCTTCTTAATAAACAAGACGGATAGACTTCCAAAGAAATATGACAAAGCCCCGGTTTCTCGAATAAAAGGAGTAAGGCCGGAGGGTAACAAAAATTCAGATTTCAAACTCTCCGGAAGAATTCAAGAACCTTTCCACCATAGTCCACTCAACTTTCTTTATGTATTTTGCCTGAAGCTTGGAAATATAAAGAACATTGCTACCAATGAGTATCTTAATGTCGGAAGGTTTGGGAGAGACTATACCGAGAGGAAAAAGTACAGGACCCTCAGAAGATGTGGAAAGCCTGAAATCCTGCCCGCTCTTTCTTATATAAACTCTCACCTTTTCATCAATTGTAAAGGACGGAATCATATTAACACCACGCAGAGTTGTCCGGGAAAGATAAATAATTACAGGTTACAATTCAAGAATAATGAAAAACTCTACAGGTAAGAAAGGAGACCTGTACTGAAGAAGCTTTCTGGGCAGTTTTAAATTGAATGAAAGCAATTTAGAGCGAAGATATTATGATGATGAAAGATAAGGGAAAACTTGTAATCTGGCCCGCATACATCGACCAGACGAAGTCAAGGAGCAGGGGCAGAATAATCTCCCGGAAAAATGCGATAAAGGAGCCTCATCTCAATGAGATAAAAGAAGCAGCAAGACAACTTGGGCTGAGCCCTGAAATAGAGCCAGAAAAAGCCTACCCTAAGACATGGTGGGAAATAAGCGGGAGAGTGCTTGTGGACGACAAAGGTCCGAAATCCGTCATTGCAAAACAGATAGCTTCATCCATAAAGAGGATGAGAGGCCAGGAGAGTCCTGCCAGAACTTAAAGATCAGAACCTAAAATTACATTTTGTTTTTTGATAGGAAAAAGAGACGAGTTGAGAAGTTCCACACAAGTTAAGAAGTTCCTGATCTGAACTTTAAGGAAGCCCCTATAAAATCCAGTTGGCCTTTATTTTAACCTTTTATAGGGATACCTCATTTCTTTTCCGCAGCGCTGGCAGGAGACAACAATATACCCCTCTTTCAGTCTGTAGCGGGCATTGTTTCCAGGGATCAGGAAAGCATAGCAATGTTTACAGATCCTACTTTTTATTTCCCGTGGAATACTCATCCTGTTTCTCATAGAAATATTCCGGATGATTTGCACGTAGCGCTCGCTGCGTTCAGGATGTTCTGCAAACTCCTTTTTCGCAAGCTCAAAAAGTCGCCACATACGCTGGACTGCAACGACTTGAATCAGATTTTTCTGTTGTTTTCTTGCCATTTTAGACATGGGTAGACCGATCCTGCGGTTTATCTCGGCTCAAAATCCGATTCCTTAATCGTCATTAAAAAGAGAAATCAGGAGTCAAGAATAGTCACATTAATTTCAGGATTCTTGCCGTGTACAAGAGCCTTAAACTTTTCGGGGTTTCCGTCCTTATTTCCTGATCTCTCGTAGTGCATTGGAATTACGACCTTTGGGGCCAGGACTGCAACGGCATTAGCAGCCTCTTCCTCGTTCATTGTATACGTGCCCTCAATAGGCAAAAGGGCGATATCGGCCCTGATATTCTCCATTTCGGGGAAGAAGTCACAGTCTCCTGCATGGTAGATCCTGATTCCTCCAATCTCTACGATGTACCCAACTCCGGACCCACGGGGATGATAAGGTTTATTGATATTATAGGCTGGAACTACCTCAATCCGAATCCCTTTGATTTCAAGCCCGTCCGCCAGGATATCTCCCTCAGAAACTCGCCTTGCGTCCCCCCTGAATTGCAGGGAACAGCTCTCAGGAATCAGTGTGGTTGAATCAGACCGTCTGACCTTTCTGATATCCTCAGGGCTGCAATGGTCAAAGTGCTCATGAGTGATCAACAGGATATCTGCCTTATCATCGAAAGCCGGCTCTTCACTGATTTCAAAAGGGTCTATATAGATTTTTTTGCCATCTCCTTCAAGCAAAAAACCAGAGTGACCCAACCACTGAATAGTAACATTCCCAATCTTTACACTGTCCATTTCATACACCTGCGGACTCCGTAGCTTTTGAGTAAAACTTATAGAAAGATTGTTTCGGGATTATATTAATAGTATCCGATAGCGCTGACTCTATTATTAAAAGAAAAAAAGAATCTTAAAATTACGGGAAAACTTCTGGCTTTAAAGAATCTTTAGATAAGCACTCTGAAGCTTGAGAAGAGGTGGAGAATTCTGGCCGAGGCTGACTACCTGTCTTTTTGATAAACTCTGGCTCGAGCACTCTGTTATAGATCATCTTCTGAAGATAACAGACAATTGGAAGTCTGATAACTACTGCTTCCCTTTTATTTCCTGCACTATGAACTCCAATTGATTCTTTCCCGTCAGCAATCATGAAAAGTTCTTCATTATACTGAGCGCCGTCAATTACAATATTATTTATGAAATCCTTAAATTCTTCTGTCGTTTCTCTGAATTCAAAAGGCAGCGATCTGAATTTGTCAAGCTCGTCCACAATAAGAATTAACCTGCATGTTTTCTCCAGATTTTTCAGTTCCGCTTCAAACTCCTGTAAGAATTCAGGGCTGGATGAGAAAATGATCAATTCTTCCCTTACTCCGTCAAGGATTTCACGGATCCTGTTCTTTATTCCCCATTCACTCTGGATGCACCAGACAGGAGAAGTCTTTGGAAGTTCATAACTCAGTTCTTTAAGCTGGTCAAGTGTCTGGGTTGTACAATTGAGAAATTCGTCCTTTATCTTCCCGATTACCTGCTTGGGATCAACTGCCCGAAAATAAGTTGGAGATCCCTGCCTGAATTCAAGATAGCCTTTTTTCGCAAGCACTTTAAGGATCTCATATATTTTGGCTCTCGGCACAGTTGTAAGTTCATGGATTTCGCGGGCTGTAGCTTCTCTCAAACAGACAAGCCCCACATAGGCTTTGGCCTCGTTTTCGGTCAGCCCAAGCTTTTCAAGGTTGCTAATTAGCTGAGGATTAATTTGCGAAAACATTTGTTACCCCTAAAGTAACAATAGATTTAAATCTTTTCTATATATTAATACGTCAGCAAATCTGAGTTACTAAAAAACTAACCGCAAAATAAAAAAGAATTAAAATTTGAGATTAACAAACCTTGAATGGTGAACCTCCAGCCCAAAGAAAAAAACGGCAGGTTGCAGATGAAGATCAAGGTTCCTAAATTGCACTTTGTAATAAAAACTATGAGAGGAATTAACTATTAAAAAATCTTTTGAAAAACTGGGGTTTTTTATTCAGAATAACCGTTTTTCCGTACTCCTGATAGCTTTCCTGTGCATAATCATAGCAACGCAGGGAGCACAGCTAATCGAGATGAAATCAGGAACGGAGACGTTTGTCGGAAAAAGCTCTCCTCTCTACCAGGACTTCGATCACCTTTATCAAAATATTTTTCAGACACAGTCTATTGTTGTAATGGTAGAGGGCAACGATGTGAAGAGTGCTGACCTGATGGAAGCAGTGGATAGGTTAGAACATCAGCTCCAGGCAACGGATGGAGTGATTGAAACTACAAGCCCTGCCTCCCTTATTAAAACGGTCAACCAAAAGATAACAGGGAGGTATGAACTTCCCAAAACCGATGAGGAAATCAAAACTATCATAGACGGGAATCCGGCTATTTTCAGCCAGATTATTCCTGACAATAACCACATGCTGATTTCTGTAGTCATTCCTGGCTCAGCCAGTGACAAAACTCAGCAAGATATCCTTACTGCTACTGAAGATGCGGTCCCATTTGCGGAATTTCCACCTTCGTACAATATTATCGTTACAGGTGACCCGGCATTCAGCATCTCCATGAACAAGGAAATGAATTCCAGTATGGGCATACTTCTAGGGCTTTCCGCTGTTTTCATGGTTATAGTACTTCTCCTTGTTTTCAGGCATGTCCGCTGGTGTCTTCTTCCTCTGCCAGTAGTTCTTCTTGGCATTGTTTACACCTTCGGAGCTATGGGTTATGTCGGAATTCCCATGTCCATGGTTTCAATGTCTGCATTCCCGATTCTCATAGGCGTAGGGATCGACTATGCCATCCAGTTCCATAATAGGCTAGAAGAAGAACTGCAGGATAAAGGGAACAAAACGAGAGCAGTTATAGAAACCATAAAACACACAGGACCTGCAGTCCTCATCGCTCTGGCAATGACAGCTCTTGGTTTTTTCTCCCTTTTCACATCCACGGTGCCAATGATCCAGGACTTTGGAAAACTGCTCATGATAGGTATTGTTATGTGTTATCTCTCCTCCATATTCGTAGGTGTTGTAACGCTTTCACTATTTGACAGCTATGCAGATAAAAATCCCTTGAGGAAGATAACAAATAAGATAAAACCTGCAGATTCCGGAAAGAAGAAAAAGCCTGGGGAAGAGAACGGAAGCGACCGTCTCATAGGAAGGGCCCTTCAGAAAACTACAGCTCTGACAATAAAATACGATGTTGTCGTACTAGGAGTCGCATGCTTACTCTGTTTTGGCGGCCTCTACCTCGATCAGTCCGTACCTATTCAAACTGATGTTCAAACCTTTGTACCCCAGGAGATGCCTTCCCTTTTGGACCTAAAACACATGGGAGATATCATGGGGGGAAGCGATGAATTAAATCTGATCATCAAGGTTGAGGATACCGCCAATCCGGATGTCCTGAAATGGATTGACAAGTTTTCCGAACATGAAGTGGCAACCAGTAGCCATATTCACAGCGCTTCGAGTATTGTATCTCTCGTAAAGGAAAGGAATGGGGGTGTAATTCCCGATACCAGCCAGGAGATAGAGAATATTTATTCCGGAATTCCTGAAGCACAGAAGGACCGCTATATGTATGGGAAGAACATGCTTCTCCTGAACTTCAACATAGGAAATGCGGTTTCAGATATCAAGGTAACAGGAATTAAAGAACTTACAAACATTGTCAAGCAGGATATGCAGTGGATGCCAGCCCCTCCAGGAACTGCAGTTACGATTACAGGAAGCTCAGTCATCTATATAGAGGTCATTACCGCTCTTACCAGCGGAAGAGTAGCAATGACTTTCCTTGGCCTTGTCCTCGTGCTCGCAGGGCTTTTTGTTGTCTACAGAGACTGGGTGAAAGCACTGGTCCCAGTGATCCCGATGGTTATAGTTATCGGCTGGTCAGGAGGAGTCATGAGCTACCTTAACATCAGCTACACTCCTCTGACAGCAACTCTGGGAGCTCTGATTCTAGGAGTAGGGTCCGAGTATGCGATTCTGATGATGGAACGTTACTTTGAAGAAAAGGATAAAGGACAAAGTCCTATGGAAGCGATCCATATGGCCAGTTCCAAAATAGGAAGTGCAATCGTTGCTTCAGGAGCGACTACAGTATTCGGGTTCATGGCCTTGCTGGCTTCTCCTTTCCCCATGATAGCTGACTTCGGTATGGTTACGGTTATCGATGTCTTGCTAGCTCTCCTTGCAACCTTTGTAGTCTTCCCGCCGCTTATTATCATCCTTGATACCTGGCGAGATAAAAGAAAAGAACTCAGGACGGCAGAGAAAGAGACAAATGAACAAATTAAGGGGGCTGAGATATGATACAAGTGCCCATAAAAAAATTACGGCAAAAAATGAATAAAAAAGTTGCTACATTTGCGTTAATTCTAGTAATAGTATTAGTGACTGCACTTCCAGCCCTCGCGAACGATAACGGTGACGATGAAGAAACAAACTTCCTCATTCCAGACCATGGGTACACCGTAGACTATTACAGGAGCTACGGGGAGCCAACCCTACAGGCGTCACTAACAGGAGATCCCGAGTTTAAAAGGGGAGAAACTGCAGACCTGCAGGTAAAAATTGCGAATGCCGGAGTTATAGATGGTTTTCAGAGGCTGTACGTAAACCAGAAAAAAATAAACGATTCCCTTGAGGAAACGATTGCACTGAAAGAGATAGAAGAAGAAAAAGAATGTACAACAGCAAAAGACATCGAAGCAACCCTTCAATCGGGAACGAAGTACATTGAAGTCGAGCCCACAACCAGTGTCCAGAGTGCGGAAGAACTTGAAACCGGACATACGGCAACCCTCAGTTATACAATAAAAATCGATAGTGACACACCTGCCGGAAATTATGAACTACTCCTACCTGTGAACTATCAATACCAGGCAAACGTCCGAACTGCAACTGCTGATGTAGTAAACCTGGGACTTACGGATACGGAATACACAAGAGAGTATAAAATGAGAAATGAGACTCTCAGAGTACCTATTTCCATAAAAAACGAACCTAGATTAGAAGTAACAAATGTATCCGGAACCCTGGTGCAGGGAGAGAGTAAGGTCATTGAAGTAACCTATAAAAACACCAGAGAAAGCATAGCAAAAGATGCCATGGCCCGGATAATTGTCATGAGTCCCTTGAGCACTGAGAAATCTATAGTAAAAATTGGAGATATAGGACCTGGGGAAGAAAAGACTGCCAAATTTGATATTTCGGCAGATTCTGATGCTGTTGTAAAGACCTATGGCATTAACAGCGAAATAAAATATATTGATGAAGAGGGGGAAACTTCCTTTTCAGAAAACATGAAAGTGAATGTGCCCCTTGAAGTCACAGAAAAGAAATTCAGCACAACAGGCATAGCAATCATACTGATTATCCTTATCGCCCTTTACCAGATAGTAAATGTACACCGGAAAAAAAACCAGAATAATGAGAACGCATCAGGTGATGAGAATGAATAAAAATGGATTTTTTACTACTGTTACAACCCTTCTAATCCTTTGCTCTTTAGTCCTGCCAGCACAGGCAGCTCTACCAGAAAATTTCGATATTAGTGAGAACTACTACACAGTATATGGAGGGCCTGACCTTAATGCAACGCTCATTGGAGACAATGAGTATTCCAGAGGAGATACTGTAACCCTTAATTTAGAGATGATGAATAAGGGTACAATTTCCGGCTTTAAGTCTGAAAATGAGATAGATATGGGGAATTACGTGGATGAGATGCTTCAGCAGTCAGAAATGCAGTATGAAGCTCAGGCTGTAACAGCAGTAGGCATCCTTGCAACCCTCAAATCCGACAATCCGAATATTAAGGTCAAATCAGAACCGCAGCAGGCAGGTACTCTCAAACAGGGAAAACAGAGTTCAAGCCCCACAAAGTTTACGATTGAGATTAACAAAAGTACCTCTGCAGGTACCTATCCCTTAAATCTCGAACTTTCCTACCAGTACCAGAACAATGTTCAGGTAGGAGGAGATGATTTTGATAGTACTACAGGCCTTGTGACAAACAAGGATGTAGGCATCTGGTACGAAAACAAGACTCAGACCCAGACTATAGAGGTAAAAGTCAAAAAAGAACCTTACTTTGAGGCCACAAATGTAACGGGTGACCTTTACCCTGATAAAAGCGGGATGCTTTACGTCACATACAAAAATATCGGAGAAGAACCTGCAAAAGATGCAACTGTTAGAGTCAGTGCAGCTGATCCCTTTAGTACCACCGACGATCAGGCTTATCTCGGTACTCTGAACCCAGGGGAAAGCGCTGTTGCTGCTTTTAAATTAACTGTAGATGACACTGCAACTCCTAAACCTTATTCCCTCACTAGCGAGATTCTCTATGAAGATGCCGATGGGCATGATCAGGTCTCAGACAGTGTCAAGATTAATACGAAAGTCCAGGAAGCAGAAAAGTCACTTCCGGGATATCAGATTGTGACAGGTATCACAATGGCCCTTGCAGCCTGTTTTATCATATCTAGAAGGAAGAAACAGGATTGAAGTGAAAAGCGAAGTGAGAAGGTAGAGACCGTAGTCATGAATAAATCGTATAAAATTTTCGCAAATTTATATGAGTTGACATAAAGCTACTGAAAATGCAACTGGAAACACCACAGCTCAAACCGGCACTCACACGCATAATGCTCAGCGCATGGCTAGTACAGTCTCAGCAGAGTTATGGCACACAAAATGTCCGTGCGAAGGCCATCAAGTAAAGAATCGAAAAGGTTTGAGTTGGCAGCACATCTAAGGAAATATTCAAGTAGCCTTTTTAAAAGGCTACAACTCTTTATTTTTTGAAATAAGTGAATTAATGTATCCTCTTCAAACTCAAAGGAGAATTTTCCAACTCGGAAAATATAAAGTAATTATGTCACACAGTTATGAAGTTGAATGTGTTTTTTAAGTGTGTTTTTCAGACTTAATCAAATTCTTAAATTTTCAGCAGTTATATGAAATTTACTTTCTCCCATACAATTTGAAGAGTATATGAATTATTCTTTTATGTCATATCGATACTTCTGCGTAAAAATGGAGAACAGAACATGAAGGAGTTTTACCGAAATATAGTGATTGCGACAGACGGATCTGAGAATGTTCAGAGGGCCATTTCTTACGGTATTGAAATTGCAAAACTTAGCGGAGCCACTGTCCACGCCCTTTACGTAGTAGATACACCCTCTACAATCTCTGAAAATTGGACTGCTGGCAAAGAAACAATCTACAAAATTATGAGAAATGATGGAGATAAAGTAGTATCTAAAATTAAGAAAATTGGAGAGGCCTCAGGGGTCGAGGTAAAAGAGGTTGTTTTAGACGGGTACCCGAGTAATGAAATTATCGATTTCGCAGAAAATAATAATATTGACTTGATAGTAATGGGTACCCTCGGAAAAATCGGAATTGAGAGGTTTTTAATGGGAAGCGTTGCAGAAAAAGTAGTAAGAGGTTCAAAAGTTCCGGTCATGGTCGTCCGGGGATAAGAGTAAATCTGAAACTTTCTGTAAACTGGAAGCCTTTTGGAAAAAGAAAGAAATCAGGATTCAAAGGACTCAAGGGTTTAAATTGCATGCCAAAAAACATCTTCATTGAATCAGCACAGAATCATTCACAAAAATGAAGAATGTCAAAAATCCAAAAACAGAATAGAAAATCTTAAATTGTATAAAGAAAACAGAGACATAAGCCCATTTATAAATACGAAAATGTATGCTTCTGTCAAATTCGGGTTATAATTTTCAGTCGGAGCGATTCGTTTCTTTCAAATCTGTTTTCATGTGTCCTTTTTCAATGGCAGCTTTGGCAACCATTACTTCAGTCGATTTGATGACCGCATAAATAAGATCTCCGGGCTTTATGTCCAGCTTCTCTACGGCTTCTTCAGTGACTACTGAAGTGATAATTGAGGGTTCCATTTCAATTGTGATTTTACAAACAAGTCCGCTTTTTTCCACTGTGAGTACTTTACCAGGTAACTGGTTTCGGGCTGATAACTTGAAGCCTACGTTTTCCCACGAGGTTTCATCTCCAATTGTTTCATTGAGAATATGCTTGTTTGTCTCATACTCAGCCAGGAGTTTCCTTCCAAGATCGGTCAGGAAAGTGCCTTGATCCTTTCCTCCACGTACTGTGATTACTGCGGGTTCTTCAAGAGCTTCATTCATTTTTTTAAGCATAATCCAGGCGTGTTTGTATGAAATATCAAGAATTTGGCAGGCTTTTCGAAGGGAGCGTTCTTTGTCAATTGTCTTCAGTAACTCCGCCCTTCCGGCGCCCATGACGGTTTTCCCATCTTCTGTAAACCAGAGCTTTGTTTTTGCTTTCACAATCTTCACCTTTTAGCGGAGCACATGGACAGAACTTGCCTTGAACTGAGTGTAGACCGGAACTCCCGGAAAAATACCCAGTTCCTCTGCCGACTGCCTGCTTATTAGAGAATTAAGAATGACTCCGCAGTCAACTTTTACCCGCACAAGAGCTCCCAATGTCCAGACGTCGATAACCCTGTCTTGCAGAGAGTTTCTGATGCTGGATTGTGTGGGCGTCTTACTTAAAACTATGTTTTCAGGCCTGAGGAAGGCATATGCCTGGCTCCCTACCTCCCCAGATCTCCGGAAGCGTCAATAACCATTTCTCCTACTGTCAAGAAGCAGAATTTTAGGATCGGTCACCAAGGCTCTCGCAAGGGCAACTCTCTGTTGTTCTTCTCCTGAAAGCGTAAGGAGATGACGATCAAGGAGGTGAGTGATCTTCAAGTCTTTAGCAATTTCAAGGAGCTTCTCCTGTGACTTTATTTTTCATCCGCGACCGGCAAATACAACCAGAATTAAGAGAACTGAAATTAACTTAAAAATTCTGGTTTTAACATCCATGGTTATGTGTTCTTTAATATGACAGATATAAACTTTTTGAGGAGAAATAACTGTTTTTTTACATTAAATAAGTAATATTTGAGAAGAAAGGAATATTAAAGGCATAATAACGCTTTTTTCATCATTCTCAGCCAAAAAATAAAATTATGTCTACTGACGCTAAGGCTACTAAATACACTTTTTGGCTAGTTATCATTTATCCTCCTCTTTTATCCTCCTCTTTTATTTATCATTATTCTTACATTTTTTAAGTACTGTGAGTCCTTTAAAATCTAGCACTGATTTTGCTGACAGTTGACTGCAAAAAAGTCTCTTCGCTTGAGATCAGAGCATTCGCAATATTTACTAAAAATAAAGATAGAGTAGTCCCTTTATAAAGTACTTTTTACATTTATTATATTTTTTTTATTAAGAATTTAAGGTACAAAATCACATATATGAGGCTTAATTATAAAATTTATGATCAGGACAGTTGAAGGTTTAATGTTGTTGATTTTTCAGTTAAATTGTAAGTACTAATTTAGGATACTTCAATTGTAAGTACTAATTGAGAATTTAAAACGGAATTAAAGAAGTTAAGAAATTGAATTTAGAGAATCAGTTGTTGAAAAACACAAATAAAAGCTACAGTGAAAATTTGATTCTGAAAACATTAAGTATGCATCAATCAGAAGGCAATATAGAAGTCAAAGGTCATATTAATTCAAGTTAACTTGCGCGGAGATAAATAAAAGATGTCTTCTGCCAGTAAGACCAGAGATAAACAGTATAAATCAAAGTAAAAGTTTATTTATTTGTATGGTAATACAACGAGAATATATAAACGGTAATATATTTTAGAAATGGTAATAATATCCCAAGTTTCGATAAAAGAAGTAGACTCATAAACATGAATTAATCTTTTTGAAGGTTTACATATGGATGGTTACAGTATTTTCCTTGTAATGCTTGCAGTTTATATAGCCGGACTTGTAGCTATTGGCTGGTATTTTAACAATAGACAGAAATCCGTTACAGATTTCTGGCTTGCTGGCCGCAGGATAGGACCTTCAGCTCTGGGGTTTTCAGCCGCAGCGTCCTGGCTGACAGCAGGCGGAATTCTTGCGGTTGTAGGATATTATATGCTTCAAGGAATGGGCTCTATATGGGGATTCGTGGCTCCGAATATCCTCGCCCTCCTTTTCCTTGCTGTGCTTGTGAAGAAAATCAAGAACCTGCCTGCAATCACCCAGCCTGAACTCCTGGAACAGCGTTATGGCAGTATAGTCAGATGGCCAATTGCCCTTATCATCACGGTCGTAATGATTCTTTTTTCAGTAGCCGACATTACAGGGCTTTCCCTTGTGCTGCAGGTCTTTTATGGCCTTGATCCTTTCTATGCTGCAGCCATTGTTGCAATCGCGGTTTCCCTTTACGTAACTCTCGGAGGGCTGTATGCGGTTATCTGGACAGATACTATCCAGTTCGCTTTCCTTGCTATCTTTGCAATAGGAATGGCTTTCGCCACAGTAGGAACAGTCGCTGACGGAGGCCTTAGCACTTCTGCGATAAGCGCTTCAGTGCTTTTCGGAAACGTGCCTGGCGACTGGTGGAATCCCTTCTCAATCGGGCTTCCCATGGTCCTGATTTTTTGTCTTGCCATAATTCCGGGCTGGATTACCGAGCAGGACCCCTGGCAGAAAGTCTGGGCTGCAAGAGATGGAAAATCTGCCACTCTCGGAATGATAATTGGCTCTCTTATGATCACCGTGGTCTTTGCAGCCTGTGCTGTTATTGCAATAGCCCTCAACTCAATATACCCCGAGATAGCAAAAATGGGTTTTCCTGCAGGCATGGCCCTTGCAGAGCCCGCACTCCTGACCTTTGTCAGTGAACGTTTCGCCTCTGCACCTGTGGTAATAGCCTTCAGTGCAATAGGGCTTGCAGCAGCTTCCATGTCCTGTACGGACACTTTTTCAACATCAGGAGCTTCCTGTATCTCAAGGGATATTTACCAGAGGTACATAAAGCCAGATGCTACAATGAAAGAAATGATGTTGGTAAACAGGGTCAGTGTACTGTTTATCATACTCGCTGCAACTGCAGGCTCATTTGTAATCCCCAATATTATAGATGCAATTCATATCGCAACTTTCATTGCAAGTTCCTCCTACTTCTTCCCACTCATGGGAGGCCTTTACTGGAAGCGAGCTACCAAGGAAGGAGCCTTTACAGGCATGGTAGTAGGATTTACAGTTCAGGTAGCCCTTGTGGTTTTGGACCTTATAAAGACGCCACCTCTGGCTCCTAGTTATCTGGAAAGCATTCACCCTATTCTCATGAGTCATGGGGTTATTGTAGGAATGTCGCTTAGTGCAATCGCTTTCTTCGGAGTTTCCCTGATGACAAAACCTTCAAGCAGAGTTAATCTTGCGCCTTTCTTCGAAGAGGAAGCCGAAGAACTTTCCCGTTATGAAGCAAGAGAGATCAACGAGAAAGATCCTGAGTACAGTGCTTTCCTCAAAAACGTTGATGAGAAAGTCGCAGGAGAACGTACTCACCTCCAGCTCAACCTTCTGGCTTCCGGAAATCTCAGCTGGCATGAACTTATAGAAAAACTTAAAGTCGGTTCTCCTGCCTGGGTCACCCCTACAGGACTTGACTCAGTATACAGGCTGACCCATGGGGATATGCTTGCCTGTGTTGCGGTCACACGAGGGACCGGTGAAAGGGATATCTGGCTTAAGGCCGAGCCCAGGCTTGAAACCGTCGGCAGGCAGAAAAAAGAGCTTTTCACGGCTTACGAAGAATTAAAAAAGGTACTTGACAAGAAAGGTGTAAATCTGGACTTCAATTAAAAAAAGCTGAGGTTCTCAATCGAACCCTAGCTTTATCTCTTTTTCAGAACATTAACTGTTCTTTAAAGCCCAAAGGCGCTCTGAAGGGCCTTTTTTCCGAAAAGAAGATCTTCGAGGGAAAATACTTCAAGGTTATAGACGCCCCTGTAGCCTGAGAGTAATTTCAGGACTGAAAAATCCGCACAGCCTTTTCCGGGAGCCATATGCTCATCTCCATCGTATTTGTCTGTCCACTGCCCGCTATTGTCATGCAGGTGGAGATGGATAATATGATTGTGGAGGGTTCGGACAAAATTTCCGAGCTTTTCAGGATCGCCTCCGCAGGTAAGGTTTGCATGTCCTATGTCAAAAGTGGCCTTCAGATACCCGGAATTTACAGTTTCGATGGTCCGGAAAAGCTCTTCGGCCTCGCAGCAAAAATTGGAAGGGTCTGTACCTTCTTTATTTTCAAGGGCCAGAGTGACTCCGTAATCTTCAGCTACAGAAGAAAGAGTGCAGAGGTTTTTGACCATAGAGAGAAAAGATTTCTCCCTATCAGGCCCAACCCTTCCCGGATGCAGAACAACTATCTTAGCTCCTACATGATTTGCAAGCGCAACGGATTCTCCCATAAGGGCAAACTCTCTCTTGCCCATCCGTGCGGTGTCTACCTGAAGGGCTGAAGGATATTTGGAGTCTGCTGCAGAGTAAGGAGCGTGGACTGTGCTCGCAAAATCATAGATCGATACTTCGTCAAGTATCCTGTCAAGCTTTTCCTTTTCAAGTACGGAATCGTTGTAGATACCCATCTTGGGAATATACAGTTCTATGGACCCAACGTGCCCTTTTAAATCCGCAAGAGGACCGGCAAAGGATGAAGCTCCGAAAATCACGCATTAAGCAAGGAAACTAAATATAAAAATTCTTGTGTGAGCCTCATAGGAATCAGATGTGATAAACATTAAACAATAATTAAGCCTTTAAGAGATGTAAACGAAAAAAATATATGGAGTCTTCTCAAATCAAGCCTCAATAATTTTACGCTGCTATGAGGCTCTCAAATTAGAATTTTGATTTAAAAACTTATCTTCTTTTTCATTATCCGTGGACGTATCTATTTTCTTAGATTGGATTGCTAATAAGATAGCATAGAACTGGTTGGAGATAAGAATACACATCGGAGATCTTCATAAAAAACCATTGTCAAATTAGATCTGGATTTTTTAGAGCTAATTTGATAACCTCGCTATAAGCGATAAAATTAGCCAACATATTTATATATAAATAAGTGTTACCAGAGAAACTGCCGAAAGAAAGTTATAGATAGTTGTTAAAAAAAGAATATAGTTTTATGTGAAGAATATATTTTCACCAGATGGCTACATATTCTAAAATAATTTTGCACTTTAGATAAGGAATCCATGTTCTTTTTAATCCCCTGAAGAGATAAAAGAATTAGCATTACATACAATATATAATTTTTATTAATATAAAAACCAGCTCAGGAAAACTCATTAATATAAAAATAAGAAATATATTTTTTAAGAGAAAACAAACAAAATCATTAATAAGAATCGGAATCTTTATATGATATTGAAAAAAGTAAAATTTATTTTTATATATATATATAGGATTTTGTTTATTTTAACCCCCCTCCGGCCTCTTATAAAATTGATTATATATTATATAATTGTATAATAATATTTTAAAAGCCTGTATATTTCGAAAGGTTTATGAATGATCCTCTCTAATCCAAAAATTAACGCGCGTCATAATCATATTTCTTTGTGATGATATGGCAGACGATATTAAAAAAATGTACAGCGTTTTTTTGAATCCACCTTATTACATGTAATAAACAAAGGAGGAAGATGAATGGAACCACTCATAAGCATGGGAGTGCTTGCACTTATCGGAGTGGCTGCGACCATTGCAGGTGCCTCAGAGGACCTGGAATCTGATATAGGCTCGCAGAGTAACCCCAACTCTCAGGTGCAATTAGCTCCCCAGATGGCGTATCCACATAGAATCTATAATAAAGCCATTTCCGGTGAACCACCATCCAATGCGTTAATGTGTTCGATTGGTGCAGCCATTGCAACAGTACTAATAAGTGAATTCACTGTATCCCCACTTTTTGCACTGGTATTTGGTTCCCTTATTGCAGCATGCGTACATGCTACCTTTGCGGTAACTGCCACAATGGGCAGATGTGCCAGTCAGAGTCGGTTCAAGCAGCCGATTTATCTGGATATGATAAGAAGTCACACCCCAGCAATTATGGGATATGCGTTCATAACAACTTTCTGTGTTCTAGTGGTATCATATTTGATGACCGTTGTACTTGGACACCCCTTCCCGCTAACTATGCTGGCTTTTATCTGGGGTATCACAGTAGGTGCAATCGGATCGTCCACAGGCGACGTCCACTACGGTGCAGAACGTGAGTTCCAGCAGTTTGAATTTGGTTCAGGATTAAATGCTTCGAACTCAGGAAATATTGTGAGATATGCTGAATCCGGGCTCAGGAATGGATACGACAACTCCTGGTTCTGTGCCAAGTTTGGAGGTCCTGTCACCGGGCTTGCTTTTGGTATGACCGTGTTTCTGGGAAGCTGGATAACCACTATTTTTGATCCTGCAAAAGGCTTGACTATGGGATGGCTTTCCGCTGTTGCAGGTGTTGTTATTGTCTTTATTTTAATTATCTGGAACTGGAAGATGGAAGTCGCTGCCCGTAAATCATTTGGGCCTTACAAAGAAGACAAGGCTGAGGAGGCTTCAGCATGATTGAAGCTCTGATGGCAAACATCATCTGGATAGTCTTTATTGTAGTCGGCGGCGCTCTGATATCCTGGAGCGTTCACTTCGTGCCTGTGGGCGGTGCACCTGCAGCTATGGCTCAGGCAACTGGTATTGGAACAGGTACCGTGCAGCTGGCGGCCGGAGCAGGCCTCACAGGGCTCGTCAGTGCAGGGTTCATGATGAACGTAACAAAAGACCTTCCCCTTATTCTCGCTTCAGGCGCAGTGGGAGCAATGATCATGATAGCTGTAACCATGATTGTTGGAACGTGGGTCTATGTTTATGGTGTGGGTTGTGTCCCCTCTTCAGCAAAAGTAAAGGTTGACCCTATCACAAAATACAGGCAGGATCTCTATGTATCTCAGGGTACTGAAGGACACGGGCTTCCAACAGTCAGTTTTGTGAGCGGAGTTATAGGCGGCGGCCTTGGTGGAATAGGAGGAGCCCTTGTTTACTACGCACTGATAGAAGTGGGTCTGAAAGCGGGTCTGCAGGGTAGTGGAGTCACCAATTCTGTTACAGGAAATTCGCTTGTAGCAGTTGCAGCAATGTTTGCAATAGGTATTTTCTTCGTAAACGCTGTAATTCCTTCCTATAACATAGGAGGTACGATTGAAGGGTTCCACGATCCGAAATTCAAAAAATGGCCGAAAGCGGTAATTTCTTCCCTCGTGGCAACACTATTGTGTGCTATTGTGGCAGTAGTTGCAATTTCACAGCTTGGAGGTATCTAAAATGTCTGCAGGTGGAGCAGGAGGAGGAGCCAAAGGTGCGTATCCTCCACAAACAATAATGGCTTTAGGTATAATCGGCGGCCTTGTCGGGATTTACCTTGGTCACTTCATGCCTCCAGCATATTCCTTCTTCGGAGGTATTGGAGCAATCTGTGCAACAGTCTGGGGTGCTGACGCAGTTCGCCGTGTTGCAAGCTACGGGCTTGGTACAGGTGTCCCATCAATTGGTATGCTCGCTCTTGGTATGGGTATTCTGGCAGCCCTCTTCGGACTTTCAGTAGGAGGTATTGCAGGGCCCATAGTAGCCATCGTTGTAGCAGCAATTATAGGCGGCGTCATTGGCGCCCTTTCAAACAAGGTAATCGGCATGGGTATCCCCATAATGGAACAGGCGATGGTAGAGATTTCATGTGCAGGTACTCTTGTAATTCTCGGGCTGAGCGTCGTTATTGCAGGATCTTTCGATTATGCTGCAGTTGTTCAAAACGTAGTCGCAAATGGATACATTGCACTGATCTTTATAATAGGCGGCATGGGAATCCTTCACCCCTTCAATGCTAGCCTGGGCCCTGATGAGAGTCAGGACAGAACTCTGACTCTCGCTGTTGAAAAGGGAGCTATTGCATTAATAATTACAGGCTTTGCGTCTTCACTCCATGAAGGGTTGATGGCGGCTAGCTTAAACATGCTTGTGGGATTCATCATCTGGTATATTGCTTTCAGCAAGTATTATGCATTTATTAAGAGAGATGCATATCAGGTGGTCGGAACCGGTCTGCTGCCCAGTGCGGAGGAACTACAATGAGCATGATTAGAATAGCTCCGGAACTACATCTGGTCCTTGACCCGGACACCGCAACTGTGGCGGAAGAAAGGGAAGACTCGATTGAGTATTCCATGGAACCTGTCTTTGAGAGGCTGGACAAGCTTGATGCAATCGCGGAGGATCTCGTAAATTCCCTTGCTCCAAGTATGCCACTCCTTAACTCATGGCCCGGTCGTGAAAATACATCCTACATGGCTGGATTCTACAGCAACTCCTTCTTTGGAGTCGTTGTAGGTCTTGCCTTCTGCGGACTGCTGGCTCTTGCCATAACCATAAGTAGAATAATGGGAGGAGTGTAAAATGGTGAATAAAAGAGAGCCTGCACCGGGATGGCCAATTCTGAAAGGCGAATACGAGGTTGGCGATGTCAAGAACTGCGTACTGGTAATTACCTGCGGATCACACCTTGCAGGGAAGCCTGTTCTTGATGCAGGTGCAGCAGTTACCGGATCATGTAAAACCGAAAACCTCGGTATTGAAAAGGTCGTTGCCCACATTATCTCAAACCCGAACATCAGGTACCTGCTTGTAACCGGCTCTGAGGTTAAGGGGCACATTACCGGACAGTCGATGATGAGCCTCCATGCAAACGGGGTAAAAGACAACAGGATCGCAGGAGCATTGGGTGCAATTCCGTATGTGGAAAACCTTAATCCAGCTGCAGTTGCCCGTTTCCAGGAACAGGTTCAGGTCGTCAATCTGCTTGATACCGAAGACATGGGTGCCATCACCGCCAAAGTGAGGGAACTTGCCTCAAAAGACCCTGGGGCCTTTGATGCAGACCCACTGGTCGTGGAGATCAGTGAAGAAGGCGGAGACGAAGAAGAGGGCGCTGTTGTCAGGCCGGTTTCCGGTGAAATTGCAGTTATCCGCGCCAGGCTGAAGGGTATTGAATCCCGCATGCTTGACATAGGAAACTGGAACAAGTTCCACTCAGGAGTTCACGCAGGAAAGGTTGAAGGTGCAATGATCGGATTGGCTGTAACCATATCCCTGCTTGGAATGTTACTGCTCGGGAGGTAATGAAAATGGCAGAAGAATACGGACAAGGGGTCCCAATGGTGCTTGCCCCCCAGATGGGTGCAATTGACGCTACTGTTGAAAGCATTCGGTACAGAGCACAGCTGATTGCGAGGAACCAGAAGCTGGACTCCGGAGTCATGGCTACCGGAATGATCGGCTTTGTGGCTGGTTTCCTCTTTTCACTGGTGATGGTAATTATACTCCCACTAGCCGTCGGTCTATGAGCTTAAGAGGTGAATGATATGGCAAAAGCACCAGCAGCATTTGTAGAGCCAGGTGAGTTTAACGAAGTAATGAAAAGGCTCGATAAGATCGATGAAAGGATAGAGTTTGTCAACAGTGAAGTTGCACAGAGAATCGGAAAGAAAGTAGGAAGAGATATAGGAATTCTATACGGCGGAGTTTTTGGTATTCTGCTCTTCCTGATCTATGTCTCAGTATCATCAATGTTCATGTAAGTGAGGGATCAAAATGTTCAAGTTTGACAAGAAACAGGAAGTTTTTGAAATCGGAGGAGTTAAGTTCGGCGGACAGCCGGGTGAATACCCAACCGTGTTAGTCAGTACCATGTTCTATGCAAGGCACAAAATCGTGACTGATGAGGATAAGGGTCTCTTCGACAGGGCTGCTGCGGAAACCCTCTGGAATACCCAGGTATCAATGAGCGACGCCACAGGAAACCCCTACGTAAACCAGATTGTGGGAGAAACCCCCGAAGCAATCAAGCGTTATATTGACTGGTTCATTGAGATCGACAACAAGACTCCCTTCCTGGTCGACTCCTCAGCCGGAGAAGTGCGTGCAGCCGCAGCCAAATACTGTACTGAAATAGGTGTTGCAAACAGGGCAATCCACAACTCAATCAACGCAAGTATCGAGCAGGCAGAAATGGACGTGCTCAAGGAAAGCGATGTGGAAGCTGCAATCGTCCTTGCCTTCAACGCTACCGACCCTACCGTAAAAGGAAAGATGGACATCCTTGAAGTCGGTGGTTCCGGACAGACCAAGGGTATGCTCCAGGTCGCCAAGGAATGCGGAATAAAGATTCCCCTTATCGATGTTGCAGCCATGCCTCTCGGTGCAGGCGCAGGCGCAACAATCCGCACAGTTCCGACAATCAAAGCAAAGCTCGGCCTGCCTGTTGGCGGCGGATACCACAACATGGCCTCGGCCTGGGACTGGCTTCGGAAATTTAAGAAAACTCAGCCTGACCCAAAAGCAATCTACATGCCTACAGACATTGGTACCAACCTGGTAGCCCAGATTGCAGGTTCTGACTTCCTGCTCTACGGCCCTATCGAAAACGTCAACCAGATTTTCCCGGCTGTTGCAATGGTCGATATCATGCTTGGAGAAACTGCAAAGGAACTTGGCGTCGAGATCGCAGATCTGGCAAACCACCCTGTTACCAAGCTGACATAAACGGAACGAAAAAAAATTGAAAAGCATTTTAAGGCTTGAAAGCAGAGGAAATCTCCTTTGCTTTTCTTCCTATTTTTGAATCACTGTGACTTTTTTGGCAAATTTTATCTTATTATCTGCTATTTTCTAACAAATATTTATTCTTAATATTATCTACTATTTTCGGACAAATTTTATCCTTATATTACCATTTAGTAGAAAAAATATGGATATTAAAAGATTTTACATTTTTAGGAGAAAAGTGCCTGGCTGGCTGAATAATTCCATCTGAACCTGCCAGGTACTTATGAATCCACTCCCAAACTCACTTTTTGGGACTGCTATTACCTCTGAAGATCATGAGTTATCAGGAAATTGTAAGAACCTGATGAGTATTTAACCCCGCACTCAGGCAGGAACTGTACAATCTACTCCCAAACTCACAGCTTTTAAAACGTGTCAACCGATGCTATCGAGATTAGAGTAGACAATCAAAGGTTAGACAAACTAAGGACAGGATGAAACCGATAACGTGATCTTCCAGGTTGTACCAGTCCTATTCACATTTCAACTTTTGCAAATTACATATTGTACACTGTCTTAACATATATATATAAAGAGTTGTGAATCGGTGTCATATGATTATGGTCATTTATCACTTTTTTCACTGACATCAAAAGAAAAATTAAATTTTAATTCGAAAATAAGACATTAGACAAAAATATGCATCTGAACACGTCGCCAGAGTTTGTAAATATCACAATATTGTATAAAATTGGGAAATTAGTTGACAAACCTGAGGAATTATATATTAATTGAAGTTATCAAGAAATAGTACAAAACAGAAAGATTTAATATTCGGTAGCACTTACCAGTACCATAAAATAGGGTTATAAGTAAAAATTTTGAGAACTTGCAGAGTATATATTTATAAAAAAAGAATTTTCTCAATTTTTAAATCGGAATCCATAAAAGAGCCCTTATTTTAATGGCACTAATAACGGATCATAGCATAAAGAGCCAGAAAACCGGACTATATCGGGTGGAAATATGCTGATCAGAAAGAACATATCCCTGGATGATAAATACCTTAAAAAGTTACAGCCCCTTCTGGATGCCAATAATGGAAACTTGAGTGCTGCAGTCAGGGATACCATTGAAGTTGCGGATACAGCTCTTACCTATCATAAAAGTATTGACGAAGTAATCTGGTTTTTAAAAGAAACTCCTGCAAAAGAAGAGTTAAATGATACAATTCAGAGCGGAGAAAATATCGTTATAAATAAAACGATACTCGAGTGGTTGTTCAGATATACAAGAGGCAGGCTCACGGATGAGGAGCTTGTTAATGAACTTATCAATCCGTTCGAGATTGAAGATATGAAACAACTTGAAGACCATCTGAACCGCATTTCCAGAAACTATCAATGGGAAATCCGAACCTCGATAAAATGTGAAGATATATATAATCCCGAGTCCGCACTCGTACTTATCTCCAACGCTACTGTTAATAGTAGGGACTTTTTTGCCCAGCTGGTGGCTCATTTCCTTTCCAGATGGAGACAGCTCGATGTTGAGCACGTTTTCAGGAGAGCAAACTCGACCCAGATTTCTTTCAAAAAGAATCCATCTACATCTTCGACTGAGATTATGCCAGGAATCAGGAAACACTTCGGGTACCTTGATATTTTATGTAAGGAACTGGACGACAATACAGAGTTCTGGACTCAGCTCATGTATACTTATAATATTGAGAGGTTCAATCTCGTAACTCTACATCGGAGCCAGTTTGAAATTTTTGCAGCCGGAGAAGTTCCGAACCCGAAAAAAATCTTTGAACGCCTGTGCAAACAGTCGCTAAGTGATATGACTCTTCCGGATTTACTTGTCCATTTCAGGAGAATGTACCTGGCAACTCAGCTTGTCAAGAATATAGATATCTGCCTTGAGCCAGGGGACGAGTCCGTAACCATTTTCCATGACTTCAAAGATAAAAGAGTTATCAACAACCTTGTTGAGTACTTTTCGAAAATATTCAGGGAAAACAGCACACCCTTCCAGACATCCTCATACTCAAGCATGATCGTATTCAGCTTCCATCAGGAATCAAAACTCGATAGTTCCGATTCGTACTTAATGGAAGATATGAAAGAGCTCGGATATCCTGCAAAAGAATAAAGAAAATAGTAAAGAAAAAAATGAGGTTAAAACTTTCATTCTGCATATCAAAGTTTTCCCGAAACTTTCGATGTTTACTCATTTCAGGATCTGAACCTATTTTTCTTCATAACCTGAATCTGTTTTTCCCCATCAGATCTTAACTTAACCCTTTGCAACCCCTAAAGGAATAACTCTTGCAACCTTACGCGCAATGCCGAGCTCATGCACGACATTTACCACTTCGCTACTGGATTTGTATACACCCGGAGCTTCCTCTGCAATTACTGAAGGATGCGTAGCTCTTACGGTAATGCCTTGAGCCTCAAGGTTTTCTTTTATAGTCTGTCCACGGAATTCTGTCTTTGCATGGGCCCTGCTCATGATCCTCCCAGCCCCATGACAGGCACTACCAAAAGAGATATCCATTGCTTCTTTTGTGCCACAAAGGATAAAGGAAGGGGTTCCCATACTCCCCGGAATCAAAACCGGTTGTCCTACGGCCCGGTAAGCCGCCGGAACTTCAGGATGCTCAGGGGGAAATGCTCTTGTAGCCCCTTTCCTATGCACATACACCTCTTTTTTCTTGCCATCCACCCTGTGTTCTTCAAGTTTTGCCACGTTATGAGCAACGTCATAAAGGAGGTCCATACCCAGATCGTCAGCATCCCTGCCAAAGATTTTTTCAAATGTTTCTCTTGTCCAGTGAGTTATCACCTGACGGTTAGCCCAGGCGTAGTTTGCAGCACAGAGCATGGCTTTGAAGTAGTTCTGTGCCTCCCTTGACTGAGCCGGAGCACAGGCAAGCTGTTTGTCCGGAATCTGGATCCCATACTTCTTTACAGCCTGGGAAAGTTCCCTGAGATGATCCGTGCAGATCTGATGCCCTGCACCCCGCGAACCGCAGTGGATCATCACTGTTACCTGCCCTTCCACAAGCCCGAAAGCCGAAGCCACGTCCCTGTCGTAGATCTCATCTACGTACTGGACTTCAAGGAAATGGTTTCCGCTTCCAAGAGTTCCAAACTGGGGCTTTCCCCGAGTTCTGGCTTTCGTGCTCACGTGAGAAGGATCGGCGCCATCCAGGAAACCATCTGCCTCACAGTGTTCAGTGTCTGCCTCAACTCCATACCCGGCCTCCACAGCCCACCTTGCCCCGTGAAGAAAAGCATCATCAAGCTCCCGGTCAGAAGCCCTGATACGGCTTTTTGAGCCGACTCCTGAAGGAACATTATGGAAAAGGGCCTCAGTAAGCGCCTCAATATGAGGAACCACTTCCTCTTTCTGCAGGTTAGTGCGAATTAGCCTGACCCCGCAGTTGATATCAAAACCCACCCCTCCAGGGCTGAGAATTCCTTCTTCCCTGTCAAAAGCCGCAACCCCACCGATTGCAAAACCGTAGCCCAGATGGGCATCAGGCATTGCCATGGAATACTTCTGAATACCGGGAAGAGTCGCCACATTTGCAATCTGGTCAATAGTTCCCGGATCGATACCTTCAAGCAAACTTTCCGACACAAAAAGGCGTCCAGGGACCCTCATTCCCGGCGTGCGCCCTATTGGGATTTCCCAGCTGTTATCAGAAAGCTTCCTGACCATTCCACGCGCTGCCCCCGGAACATTTTCCGTATTTATTTCCTCAGTACCTGTCTCCTCACTCTCTTTCATATCTATGCTCCAGTGTTAATTTGCCTATATAAATTGAAATTACTTGTTTATTTGCTGTTTCCTTAAAGGTCTAATGGATTGAATAATATTGAGATAAGAGCCTTTGGGCCGCATGAGTATCTGATAAAGGAATCCTGAATATTATGTAAAGAAGTTCAATTTGAGATATAATGAGATCCAATCGGGATCTAAATAAAATTCAATTTCAGATATAATGATGCCGCCCAGGAGAATTACCCACCGAAATAATTCACAGAAGTGAATATAGATAGCCTGCAAACTTGATAAAAAAGAAATTAACAGACAATACGCAAGCGAGTCCCCTTATTTTGAAACTCGTTGTCCTTAAATATCAACAACAACCTGGGCTTCCCAGCCTTCTTCGGTCTTTGAAACTTCGAGCTGATTGTAAGTAACGGCTTTGATATCGGTTTCGAAAGGATGGCTTCCACGTTCAAATCTTTCCCCGAAAGCCTGGGCTTTTATCGAGTACTCGCCATTAACTTCCCTTATCCCCTCAACCCGGAATTTCCGAAAAACAACCTCATCCACTTCAAAGGTGTACAGAAGTTCGGAGAGCCAGTCTACAAGCAGAGATTCGAGATCAGGAGAATTAAGACAGATATCCTTTGCCGTCTTCACTGAGACTTTCTCTGTGTCAATCATCACATTGAACATAGCAAGTGCTGCATTTTCGAATACCTCTTCCAGCGTGCTCCCATAAGCCCGGAATTTCGCATCTGCAGTGTGTTCCAGGTACTCATACTGTTTTCGTTGAGACGGCATAGTCAAGTATTGGGTTTTGTGTTACATTAACTTATCCGCTACAGAAGCCTGCATTCAAAAGTGATGGAAACTTCCACGAATTGAGATAAAAATTAAATTTTAGAAAATGATTAAAAAAGGATGCCATCAGTCCAGGTTCTTCCAGATATAGAAAATCCTCTGGATTGCAGTTATATGGCTGGTTACAGCAATCAGGATGATAGCCCATCCAAGAATTGAAAAACCTGCAATAGATGTTGAAAAGACAAAATTGAGGAAAGCGGCAAGAATTATAACTACAAGACGATCAGCCCTGCCCATGATCCCTCCATAGTATCTTCCAAGATTGAGGGCTTGAGCTTGAGTTCCGAGGTAGCTGGTAAGAAGCACACCGACTATTGCCGCAACTCCTATCTGCCAGGGAACATAACCTGCAAAAAAGATACTGCATATAATGAAAACGTCCGAATAGCGGTCGATAACGTGATCCAGAAAATCACCCCTGAGAGTGGCCCTGTTGGATTTCCGTGCAATTACCCCATCAAGAGCATCAAGAAGCGAGTTAGAGATTACCAGGATGCCCGCAAGCAGGATGAGTTCCTTAGCTACCGGAGAATAGTAAAAACTGAGCCCTGCAAAAAAGGCACAGACAAGGGAAGCTATGGAAACTGTATCAGGTGAGACCTCAAATCTGATTAAAAAGTCTGCCAGCGGTTCGATAACTTTTGAGGCAAAAGGTCTCAGGGTATTAAACGTCATGGTACTCGATGATTCTTCTTTTAGATATATATCCGTGATAGAAAGCTGCCAAACAGGCACCTTGTCTTGCTCAGTATGCCGGTTTGGATCTGCTGATTTATATCGTCTTTGTGTTTACCTGTTTTTTATATTTATACTTAAGGTTGTATAGTTAGCCACACACTCAATAGATAAGTTTACTTATTTCCCTTTTCTGCAACTGCACGCTCATATAGGTATTTAACTTTACAAGAATGCTCAAGCTGTGTGGTCACTATATATGCATCTCCAAGCGTTCTTCCGATCGCAAAAGTTCCATGACTGTAAACTATAGCGCCTCTATGCCTCGAGAGTGTATTTGCAAGATTTCCTGCAAGCTCACGGCTACCTATCCCCCCTCCGACCACGGGAATGGTCCCCAAAAAGTACTGCCCTTCGCTGTCTACAGGCGCAATTTTCCCTCCAGGACCTGCAAGCAGGGACTCAACCACTGCGTATTGACAATGAGCGTGAATGATTGAAAGAGCAGAGGTCTGCCTGTAAATTTCCCTGTGTACAACGGTTTCGGAAGATGCAATTATATCCAGGGACGAAGTGTCCTGAATGTCCACCTCAATGACACTATTTTCGGTGATTTCATCAAGAGCAGCCCCTGTTCGGGTAATAAGCATTTTATCACCAGCCCTGAGACTGATATTTCCGAAATTGGATTCAACAAGCCCGTGTTCAACCAGCTTGCGCCCGTATTTTGCTATTTCCTGCCACATCTTAAGCGAGATATAGAGAAAGAATGCCATAAGGCTTATGTACCATAATCAAATTAGAGGGGCAAAAAAGAGAAAAGAAAGCAGTTAAAACATGGCGGTTGACTTTCGGAGAAAGAAATCTGCCATAAAGTTTATCTGTAAGTATTGTATTTAGATAAGTCTGCAGTCAGTTCCAATTTGCCTCGTTGGCTCAGCCCGGTAGAGCGAGTGACTTGTAATCACTAGGTCGCGTGTTCGAATCACGCACGAGGCTTCGAAAATTCTTTTTTGTTTAAAGCCTGCTTCCAGAAGAGATTATCTGGAGAGGATACACATTTAGAATAATATGAGTGTCCAGAGGCTTTTGGAGTCGTTAAGAGCTGCTCCAATTTCTGACGTATATAAGAAGTTGATTTATAAGAAGTTGATTTATAAGAAGTTGATTTATAAGAAGTTGATTTTTGATTTTGTTGATTACTGTTTTCCGAAGGATTATGTAAACATTGGGTTTTGAAGTATATATCGACCCTGAAAAGTATTGCAGTACAACTTCAGCTTGACTTTGGTACATTTGAAAATTGTAGTATGATAATGGGTCACATATGCCTGATATAATTGTGATACAAACAGATTTAAAAAGCAAAATTATTTCGGTAAAACAAGATTCTTAAATGATTTACTAAAAGAATTTACTATTAATAGAAAAATCTTTGCCTGAATCAATATGTTTACATGTGTGAATTCGCATGGTCATTTGGTGTAAATATTCATTTAGAGTCGACGCAGAAAATATTTGCACGTATAAACAAGAACAATAGCTTTAAGTAACACTTTGAGAAGTGAAGTTAACTGTTGAGTTGACTATAATTAAATAAAGTTCTACCCATAATTTTTTTTAATAGACGGAGGCATTAGAATTAAAAAAACAACCACTTTATTAGTAACTTTTCTAATTTTAGTATTAATATCGGGTATCGGAGCTGCGGCCGAGATTGTAGTCCAGCCGGAAAATTCGATTCAAACCGCTGTGGATAATTCGACATCAGGTGACATAATTACCATAAAACCCGGGACCTATACCGAAAATATCAAAGTAACCAAAAATGGTATTACAATAAGGTCAGAATCCGGAAACCCTGAGGATACAATAATTAAAGCCCGGAGTCCGAGCGCCAATGTGCTCCTCCTGCGAGCAGACAATATAACAATTAATGGGTTTCAGATTACCGGAGCCACAGAATCCGGCTACTCAGGAATCTGTCTGTCTTCATGTAATAATTGTACAATTGATAACAACAACCTTTCGGACAACTCGTATGGAATCTATGTCTTGAGTTCCAAAGAGGATACAATCTCAAATAATACAGCTACGAACAATGGAGAATACGGGATTGTTCTCGGAAGTTCCACAAACAATACTCTCTCAGGAAATACGGCTTCTAACAATAGCAGGGGAGTCCATATCGGAAACTCTGACAGCAACACACTCTCAGGAAATACTGTTCGAAACAACAGTGTTTACGGTCTCTATATCTGTCCCAGAAGCGACAGGGACCTCATTTTCAACAATTACTTCAATAACACCAATATGACCATTAAAAACGGAATCGAAAATGTCTATAACACTACGATAACCGCAGGTACTAATATTGTAGGCGGACCGTATATAGGAGGCAATTTCTGGGCAAAACCTGATGGCACAGGATTTTCCGAAACCGCAATGGATAATGATTGGGATGGAATTTCCGATTATGCGTATAACAATATAACAAACAGCGTCTACTCAGATTACCTGCCTCTAGTTGCTTCTAAGTAACCTGCGCAAATAAAAGTACATAATTCTAGTAATAAAAATGGTTTACTACGAAGTTTTAAAAACGTAATATGAATTACAATGATTATACAGATTGTAAATAACAGGCACTTTTAAAAGAATCTCTATTTTCAAAGTGCCTTCTATTTTTTGAGACTTTTTATTATTTTCGTTATTATTTTCGGGGTTTTTGATTTATTGCAGTCAATTGCCAGCGGAATTAAGAGTAAATTTTAGTGATCCCAGAAAATATAAAAAACGTCGTAGTTTCAATTTATAGTTCAAAAAGTTAAAGGTTTATTGTTATTGATTTTTCAGTTCAACCGCGTAAGTCCTATGCTGGAAATGACAGGGCAGTATTAAAAAAGTGAGTACTTCTTATTTTTAGCAGGAGAATACAGTACTTGCCAGTGTATATATACAGCTGCGGCAATGTTACAGTACTGCAATGTTTGAGAGGGATTGGAATGATAGACTTTGCCTGTAAAGAATTCAAAATCGAAGACGTGATCAAGTGTGCCCTTAATCTCACAAAGGCAGACCTCAAGGTTATGAAGTATTTTTTAAATGAAACCGAGCAGTGGGTTGACACTGACTTTCTTTCAAAAAGCCTGAAACTGGATATCTCCACAATCCAGCGCTCCGTTAAAAAATTGCATGAAAAAGAAATTCTGCAGAGATCGCAGCAGAACCTGGACGGAGGGGGCTATGTCTTCAAATACAAAATTCACTCAAGAGCTAAAATAAAAAATATTATAATGACTGTAGTTAATTCCTGGGCTGGCAGGCTCGGACAGGAACTTGAAAAATGGGAAAACGGAGTTTGATTTAATTTGCTTAAAATAACACCTTACCTGGGAGGTCTCGTCCTTATCGTTTCCATCGGAGGGCTCTGGTATCCGGTACTCGGGTACTTCATGCTGCTGATTTTTGCTGCAATTTTCCTGATCAGCCCTTTCAGAGGCAGATGGTTCTGCGGAAATCTCTGCCCGAGAGGAAGCCTTGTTGACTTTTGGATCAGTAAAATTTCAAAGAAAAAGAAGATACCTGTCACCCTGCGGAGTCTATGGGTCCGCCTACCGATCTTTTTCCTGCTAATGGGCTTTATGGGGTACAGAATAGCAGGCATTATTGGAAGCCTTAACACTTTCGAAAAAATCGGCATGGTGTTTGTGACCATGTGTTTGGTGACAACTGCAATCGCAGTCCTTCTGGGCAGTTACCTGAGCCCGAGGGCCTGGTGTTCCTTCTGCCCTATGGGAACAGCTCAACGCCTGCTTGGCGGAAAGAGGTATCCCCTGAAATTCACAAAGGAAAAATGCATTAACTGTAATAAATGCGATAAAATCTGTCCTATGCAGCTTAAAATTCGCGAGAGCGAAACAAAACCTGACTGTATCAAATGCGGGCGTTGTGTGGCTGTATGTCCTAAAGACGCTCTTCAGTTTTAATTTTATACAGTACATGTATACAAAAATCTAGTTAAAGTAAAAATAGAGAAAACAAACAGAGAAAAATAGAATATATAAAAATAATTTATAAATGTACCATAAAAAAGAATATTTCTATTTTAGAAATATATAATATAAATTATAGGGGAGTAAGAAAAACATTTGCAGAACCTGACTTAGCACGACCATCTGCGCACACTGCAAAGTATCCAAATAGGCCTGATCCAGGAGGAGAAAAATATGACCACAAAAAATGTACCGGAACTTTCAGAAGTCCAGAAAACAGAACTCTCCGAACTCTTCGGGGAATGCGTCAATCTTGACAAACGCGAACGCCGCTATTATAACCATGATATAGGAGCCCTTCCCCCGCTTGTCAAGAAAGTAATTGGGAACACTGACCCTGCAGCTGTTGTAAAAATCCGGACAGAAGAAGACGTCGTAAAGCTTCTGGAATTTGCAAATCTGCATGAGATTCCGGTTGTCCCCCGTGCGGGGGCTTCTTCCGGATACGGCGGGGTAATTCCTACAAAGGGAGGTATAGTTGCCGATGTCACCTTACTGAATAAGGTCATAAGTATTGATCCCGAAGGGCAAAAAGTTGTGGTGCAGAGTGGAATCATATGGGAAAAGTTAGAACGAAAACTTAAAGAAAGTGGGCTTTCGGTAAGAACAATCCCTTCAAGTGCTCCTTCTTCGACCGTAGGAGGCTGGCTGGCCCAGAGCGGAGCCGGTTACGGAAGTTATGAGTTCGGCTGGGGCTACGAGAGTATGGAAAAAGCCAGGGTTGTCCTTCCCACAGGAGAAATACGGGAGTTTTCAGGCCACGAACTCAAGAAACTGATAGGAACCATGGGGACTACTGGCATTATCACCGAAATCACGCTAAAGGTCCAGAAGCTTGAAGAGAGAAAAGCTGTTTCTGCCAGTTTCTCCGACGCTTCAGCTCTCAAAAAAGCGGTCGAAACCATCCGAAAAAAGAACATTCCTCTCTGGTCAATTTCCTTCCTGAACCCTGAGTGGGCGGACATGAAGAATAAAGCGCCCAGGAAACTCCACTATGGAGAGATCATGGATAAAGACAGACCGGTGCTGCCCATAGCTTACGTCTGTACCTTCATGTACCCTGCCTCCAGGGACGTCTCCGGCCTGAAAGAAGCAATCGAAAGCGCCGACGGCACGATCCTTTCGGAAGAAATTGCAAAGCACGAGACTGAAGAATGGTTCAAATCAATGAAAGTTAAAAGGCTAGGTCCTTCCTTCATCCCCGCCGAGATCCTGGTGCCTTTTGAGAAGATGGACAGTGCTTTTGAAGAAATTAAAAAGAAGATCAAGCTCCCGGTACTTACAGAAGGGATGGTTATCAGCGACGGAAACGTCGTACTCCTCTGTTTCATGCGTCACTCCGAGCGTTCCTTACTCTTTAATACAGCCTTTGCTCTTTCCCTGAGCATTTTGAAGATTGCGGAAGAAAACGGTGGAAGAGCCTATTCTTCCGGGCTTTTTTTCGCTTCCAAGAAAAAAAGTGTCTTTGGAGATAGACTTGCTGCAATTGAAACCTTTAGAAAAGAATTCGATCCCAACGGAATCATGAACCCTGAAACCCTGGAAGGAAAAGGGATTCTTAACACCGCAGTATCCTTTGGATCTTCCTTCGAACCCATGGGCAGGCTTGCGGGGAACATGTCGGGAATAGGCAAAGTATCCTTCAAAGATGAAAAAAACATCCCGGCAAAGGTTGCAGAACTTGCCTACTCCTGTTCCCAGTGCGGGTATTGTGTGAGCGAATGCGATCAGTATTACGGCCGGGGGTGGGAATCCCAGTCGCCTCGTGGAAAATGGTTTTTTATCAAGGAATACCTGGCAGGCCGGGAAAAGCTTGACCAGAGGCAAACAAATACCTTTCTTGCCTGCACCACCTGCCAGATGTGCGATTCCCGCTGCGAACTGGACATGCCAATAGAACATGCCTGGATGACCATGCGCGGAAAGCTGGTAGAAGAAGAGAAAAAGATGACCTTCCCTCCCTTCGAGATCATGGCTGCAAGTTTGCTGAAAGAAAGGAATATCTGGGCAAATTACAGAAAAGACAGGGACAAATGGATTCCAGATGAGATCCGGGCAAAAATGAAGGATGAAGCTGAGTACGCTTACTTTGCGGGCTGTACGGCGTCATTTGTGGAAAATGATGTAGCTGTAGGGGCTGTCCGCATGCTCGACGATGCGGGAATAGAGTTTACAGGACTCTTTGATAAGGAAGCCTGCTGCGGAATTCCCATGCTTGTTGCCGGAAAATGGGACGTATTTGAGAAGATAATGAGGATGAACGTCTCGAACATGAAAAAGAAAGGCGTAAAAACCGTAATCACTTCCTGCCCTGCCTGCTGGCTCATGTGGCATACGGTCTATCCCCAGTGGGCGGAAAAGCTCGGGATTGAATATGGACTTGAGACAAAGCACTACTCCGAAGTCCTCGTAGAGCGTCTCGATGTCCTTAAGCCAAAGTTCAAGCAGCCTCTGGACAAAGTTGTCGCCTGGCACGATTCCTGCCACCTGGGAAGGGCAGGGGGCAAAGTGTACGAGCCTCCGAGAGAACTGTTGAAGTCCATCCCCGGAATCCAGTTCAGAGAACTGGAACATAACCGGGAAAGAGCCCATTGCTGCGGTTCAGTGGTAAGTCTGATTGCCGAACCCCCTGTTGCGTACAGACTGGGGAACATAAGACTCCAGGAAGCTGTTGATGTTAACGCCGATATCATTGCAGCACTTTGTCCATGCTGTATCTTCCAGTTCCGCGTGGCAGCAGAGAAAAATAACCTTGACATCCAGGCCCAGGACCTCGGTGCTCTGGTGGCGAGAAGTCTTGGGTATAATATCCCTGACTCTACTTCCTATACCCTGGAGTCGTGGGTTCCCTTCGAAAAGATGATTTCGCTCATGCAGCCCGAAAATATGACTGACCTGATGGTTGAACTCCTGCCCCAGATGATGGCAGCGATGCCGGCACCTCTTTCTGCCATGATGAAAATGGTCAAATATGTACCAGGCATGGAAGCTCTGATGAAACCAATGATGCCAATTATGATGCCCAGGCTTATGCCATTGGTTATGCCGAAAGTCATGCCTGACATGCTTAAAGCTGTGGAAAGAAGAGTTCCTATGCCCGATTACATGCGAGAGCAGCTCCCTGATCTTATGCCAAAAGCTATGGAGAATCTGATGCCTAATATGCTTCCGGAGATTATTCCTCTGCTGACTCCACGGATGATTGAGTACATAAAAACACATTGAGTGTTCTTCGCACACAACCTGTGCAGAAAAGTCGAAGGCAAAGTAGTAGGATTCTTTCGACTTAACTTTTTTAAAACTCTTGGTAAAACCCTTTTTCCTTAAGTTAGAATATTCTCATTCTCCGGGTCTTCTCATTATCCGGGCCAGCTCATGATTTTACAACAGATATTCCAGATTAAGGGACTGAAAGCTCTGGACTTGATACACCTGCAAAAATAACCCGGAAATGGCATTAAAAGATCCGGAAGGCCCCCTTTTTCAGATTTGGGAGCTGAGATCCAGAGGAATTCTTATATAGAAGTGCTTGCATTAAGAATATGAAAAATTGCGCACAAAGGTAACGTGCTCAGTAATACAACTAATTAAAATTCATATGAATTCATATCATAAAAGGAGATTGAAGCTTGGCAGCACAACCGATATTTATTTTAAGGGAGGGCAGCAAGAGAACTCATGGTTCCGATGCCCAGCACAACAATATTATGGCCGCAAAGGCGGTTGCTGAAGCAGTAAGGACCACTCTTGGGCCCAAGGGTATGGACAAGATGCTTGTAGACTCCATGGGTGATGTGGTTATCACCAACGACGGAGCAACAATCCTCAAGGAAATGGACATCGAGCACCCAGGTGCAAAGATGATCGTAGAAGTAGCCAAAACCCAGGATGCCGAAGTAGGCGACGGAACCACCACCGCAGCCGTACTTGCAGGGGAATTCCTGACAAAGGCAGAAGACCTGCTGGAAAGCGGCGTTCACCCCACTGTGATCGCAAGCGGTTACAGGCTTGCAGCAGACCAGGCCACAAAGATCCTGGAGACCATCACTATCAGTGCATCTCCAGAAGATACCGAAACTCTCGAAAAACTTGCAGCCACAGCCATAACAGGAAAAGGCGCAGAGGCTAACAAGGAACACCTTTCCAAGCTTGCAGTCCAGGCTGTTAAGTCAGTTGTTGAGGTAAGTGAAGATGGGAAGATCACTGTGGATATCGAGGACATTAAGATCGAAAAGAGACCCGGTGGAAGCATCGGAGACTCCGAGATTATCGAAGGTGTAATCGTTGATAAAGAGCGTGTCCACACCGGAATGCCGGAAATCGTGAAAGATGCAAAAGTCCTGCTCTTGAGCGTGCCCATCGAACTCAAGAAGACCGAAACCAAAGCCGAAATAAAGATCACTACCCCTGACCAGATGCAGCTCTTCTTAGATCAGGAAGAAGCCATGCTCAGGGAAATCGTGGAAAAGGTAATCAGGACAGGCGCAAATGTTGTCTTCTGCCAGAAGGGAATCGACGACCTTGCCCAGTATTACCTGACAAAAGCAGGGATCTTCGCCATGCGCAGGGTCAAGAAAAGTGACATGGACAAGCTCTCCCGCGCGACAGATGCACGGATTATCACCAGCATGGATGAAATTGAGGAGTCCGACCTCGGCTATGCCGGTCTTGTAGAAGAAAAGGACGTTACAGGTTCCAGAATGACCTTCGTCACAGGCTGCAAGGACAGCAAGACCACCTCAATTCTCCTTCGCGGTGGTACCGAGCATGTAGTTGAAGGAATTGAGAGAGCTCTCGAAGATGCCCTCAGAGTCGTGGGCGTTGCCCTCGAAGACCAGAAGATTGTTGTGGGCGGAGGCTCACCTGAAATCGAACTGGCCCTCAGGCTCAAAGAATATGCAGCAACCCTTAAAGGCAGAGAACAGCTTGCTGTAATGAAGTTCGCCGAGTCCCTCGAGATCATTCCCCAGACCCTTGCCGAAAATGCAGGGCTTGACCCCATTGATATGCTTGTGGAAATGCGCTCCCAGCATGAAAAGGGCAACAAGCGAGCAGGGCTTAATGTCTATACCGGGAAGATTGAAGACATGTTCGAAAACAATGTTGTCGAACCTCTCAGGATCAAGACCCAGGCAATCAACGCAGCCACAGAAGCTGCAATTATGATTCTCAGAATCGATGATGTAATCGCCTCAGCCGGCGGTGGAAGAGCAGGTCCGGGCGGTCCGGGCGGCGAAATGCCTGAAGATATGTAAAACAATTTAGAATATAAATTAAGGGTTACCGGAAAAAGTTCAGATTTCCGGAACCTTATTTTTTTGCTCTGATTTTCAAAAAAGAGCCTTTTTTTCAGGAAGTTTTTCTCAAATTATAAGCCCTTATGTGTACGTAAGTCTATTTTTGTGTGGCAACACAAAGGCATTTCCAAACGAAAATATTGAAAAATTAAAGAAAAATAAGTTTTAGAACTGTTTTTAAAGCAGGCGTAGTTACTAAATTGCACGGTAATTGGTAAAATAGTCATCTGGCTTCGTAGCAGGAAATTTCCCTGGCGTCTACTCTCACCGGTTTTCCGAGTTCGTTTGAAACAACATTTCTTACCCGTGCCATGCACCTGCATTCAAGCTGGATACGGGCCGACATGGCTTCTCGCTCTTCAATATAGAGATCGTTTGAACTGAGAATAGAATGAACCGAGACCTGCTTCTGTACAACCTTTGCTATGAGACCTTGAGTCCCATCCGTTAGGTCCTGAAGGCTTGTAGAGGTCAGGAGGACGTTCTCCCCTGCACTTAGCCCGAGTACCCCTACAAAATTTTGAGGACTCCGAATCTCAAGAGTCCTGAGATTATGTTTCTTCAGGATCTCGATCAGAGAATCAGCAATTCCTGTTAACGCGATGTACTCCATGGGATCACCCGTACATTGGGAACTCCTTTTTCACTTCTCCTTTCTGTTCAGTAGTCTGAACATCTTCAGCAAGCCTCTGGAGCTCGAATTCTATGCGTTCAGCCTGCTCTTTAAGCCTGTCTGTATTTATTGAAAGCCCATATAGCTCGTTTAAAACCCCAATAACAGCAGAAGCGGCCCTTGGATCAGGATTTTGAGTTCGAGTAGCACCAAGCAAGCTAAACGCAGGGATCTCACGCAGCAGACATTCAGCCATTACGCTGCCCGAAATTCCGGAGATAGTCCCCATCTGGAATACCTCTACCTTATCTTTGATCTTATCCAGCATCTCAGGAGTGGTGGCTGCCCCGAAGACTTTGAGCCCCCCATCCATGATGGCAATCCCTGCAATAGAAGCGACCTCTTTTACATTAATGGACTCAGCCCAGTCCACCAGAGCATTGCTAACATCGTAAGAGATAGTGTGGCTGATAGGAATATCGGAGATTACAATAATCAGGTTGTGCTCCACGTTTTCGTAAATTCTCACAGGCATATTTATAAGCCCCTCATAAAGCACTGCAATAGAGGGAAAATACCTGGATTCAATAGAGCCGATATATTCCATTTTCAATTCTTCGATCATATGCTGACTTGCAATATTCCCCACAAGCCCGATTCCGGGAAAACCCTCAATCAAAACAGGATTTTTTGACTTCACGGGTCTTGTAATAATTTTTACATCATTGTTGTCATAATCTGTAGTTGACAAGTAACCACCTCGACGAAATACAACCCCTATGGTAATATTTGACCTAATCCTAGATAAACAAGTTTCTCAGCAGCCCGGATCTGCTTCACTTCCCTCACATACGTTAATAAAAAATATTCAATAGATCCGGGTTTATTGATACTCTAACCCTCTTTTTATAAAAAGAGAATCTTTTTAATATATATCTTTTCTCCTGACAGCGAAAATTAATTTAGATAAATAGAGTTTATAATAAATTTAGGTTTCGCCTACTTTATTGAAAGGTTGATAGAGGCCTTATTTTATACGAGATCGGAAAAGCATAATAGGGAAAAGAAACTGTAAAAAAGCTCACAAAAGAAGACAAAATCCGAATACAGGAGGAGACTAATTCATGGAAAAATCTATTCTTTACCTCGACAGTGTAGGAGAGGCAAATACGGAAGCAGTTATTGAAGCGGCAGCAAAAAGGGCGGCAGAGCTTGGGATATTCCATATTGTGGTAGCGAGCACCAGCGGAAAAACCGCTCTAAAGATGGCAGAGGCGGTAAAGGGCAGCAACATAAAAGTTATTGGAATAAGTCACCAGTACGGGCAGAAAGAAAAAGGTGAATGGGAAGTGGAAGATGAGTATAAAAAGAAGCTTGAAGCTCTCGGAGCCGTAATAACCACTCAGTCCCATATGTTCTCAGGAATAGAACGCTCAATCACAAAAAAATTTGGAGGCTATTCCAGAGCAGAAGTGATTTCCGATGCTCTAAGATCCCTCTTCGGAAAAGGCTTCAAAGTAGCTATTGAAGTTGCAATTATGGCAGCTGATTCAGGCCATATCCCAGTTTCCGATAATACGGAGATTATAGCTATAGGAGGCACAAGATCGGGTGCAGATGTTGCCCTTATTCTCAGGCCAGCCCATAGCAGTGATTTCTTTTCCCTGCAGGTCCGGGAAATTATTGCCATGCCGCGAGTAAAAGAAGATTAAGGTACGAAAAAAACTACGGAAAAAGGAATTAGAGTTTCGAACCTAAATATTACAGTTGATTGGCTCCAGGTATTATAACCACCGGAAACATGGAGGGCACGAAAAAGAGGAACTCGATAGGGGTTCAGGTAATTCGTAATAATTAAACCTGGCTTCTCCCAGCCCCAAAGATAAATATATCTGAGAGACATCTATAATCCCGGCATGTCAGCAATATTTGAAATTCTCGACAAGGACGCAGGCGGCAGGATCGGAAAACTCAGGACCCCCCACGGGATTGTTGAGACACCTACCGTCATGCCTGTAATAAATCCGAATATCCAGCTTATCTCCCCGAAAGAAATGCGAAGCTTCGGGGCAGAGATTCTAATTACCAATTCCTATATTATCTACAGAAAAGAAGAACTGAGAAGCATTGCCCTTGAGAAAGGGCTGCATGAGCTCCTGGAATTTGACGGACCCATTATGACTGACTCGGGTTCTTTCCAGCTTTCCGTCTATGGGTCCGTGGAAGTTACAAATGAGGAAATCCTGGGGTTCCAGCAAAAGATAGGAAGCGACATTATTGTCCCGCTGGACATCCCGACGCCCCCTGATGTTCACTACAGGAGGGCCGAAGAGGAACTTGCAGTCACGGCCGAACGCCTGGAAACTGCCCGCAGGTTTATCCAGGGAGAGCAGCTCCTTGCAGGGCCTGTCCAGGGCTCAACCTACCCCGAACTGAGGGAAAAAGCTGCTTCCCATCTCAAAGACCTCAATTTTGAAGTATATCCCCTTGGAGCAGTTGTCCCACTTATGGAGGCCTACCGTTACGCAGAACTTGTTGATGTGATTGCCGCATCCAAAAGGGGGCTTTCCCCAGCCTCGCCGGTCCACCTTTTTGGAGCCGGGCACCCAATGATGTTCGCCCTTGCAGTAGCCCTGGGCTGCGACCTTTTTGATTCGGCAGCCTACGCCCTTTACGCCAAGGACGGGCGCTATATTACTGTAACCGGGACCTACCATGTGGAAAGACTAAATTATCTGCCCTGTTCCTGTCCGATCTGTTCGAAATACACAGCCGAAGAATTGAAGAAAGCGGACAACATGGAAGAACTTCTGGGAAGGCACAACCTCTATGCTACTTTTGCTGAAATCCGGCTGATAAAACAGTGCATAAAGGACGGAAAGCTGCTCGAACTTGTGGAGCAGCGCTGCCGCGCTCACCCGAAGCTTCTTGACGGACTGAAAAGATTCTATACCCACTCCTCCTGGCTTGAGCAGCTTGATCCGGCTACAAAAGGCACTTATTTCTACTGCGGGCCAGAATCAGCTTCCCGCCCCGAAGTCCTTCGGTTTGGAAAAAGACTGGAAAGGTTCAGCCTGGAAGGCTCGGTGCTTATTCGCACAGGCCCGGTAAAAGGAGAGGGAAGCTACGACCAGATTCTCACTTTCAAAGCACCTTTCGGGGCGTTTCCTGTCGAAATGGAGGAAGTTTATCCTTTCAATGCCGAAGTCTCGAAATATCCGGACTACGAAGCCCTCAGTACAGCTCTCTCGAATACGATTAAACTGATGGAGCTGAACCCGCAAGCAGAATTTACTTTTGTCTGCGAAAAAGAGTTCAGGCATCCGCTAATTGAAGAAATAAGTAAAAAAGCAAAACTGGTATACAGGGAAGACTGGAAAAAAGAATAAGCTTTGAGGAGCTGGTTAAAGGCGCTGAACATTTTATAAGTCATTCAGGCTTTCTCATAAACAAACCCCCACCTCAGAAAAGATAAAAAGAAAACTTTTTTGAGGTGCAAACCTTTATAGGGCTACCTGCAAAGAACCTTCTAAATAGGGAAAAAGCCGAAGTATAAAGTTCCTGATATAAAAATTCCCATGCAAATTAGAAAAGCACAGGTGAAACTATTGTCCCTTACAGCAAGAATCGGGGAACTCAGCCCTTATCTGCGGTTGCTGAGACCTGAACTCTACTACATGGACCTTACCCTCCCTGCCTCGAGCGCAATCCTGGCTTCTTACCTGGCTACCGGAGGGCTTCCTGAATATCTTCCTTTCCTGATTGCCTTAATAGGCGGCTTTGCCGCCATTACCAGTTCATATGTTTTTAATGACTGCTGTGATATTGATATTGATACGATTAACCTGCCTGGTCGTCCCCTGCCCTCTTCCAGAGTTTCAAAGAGTTCTGCTCTTACTTATGCTCTCATCTTATTAGTAATCGCAGGCGCAGCAGCCGCTTACCTGAACCCTGAATCTCTCCTGATCCTTGTTATTGCGGCTGGAACTATCACTATTTACTCAATCTTTGCAAAAAGGAATACATTTCTTAGCTTTTTGCCAGTGGGTATCTCTTATGGGCTTGTGCCTGTGGGCATCTGGCTTGCCTTTGACCCTGCGGGGCTCCTGAAAGGCAACGACGGGGTAATTCTTCCCCTGTCGGCCATCTGTTTCGGGCTCATGATGTGCGTTACAGATTGGGCCTTTACCCTTGGAGGAGTTGCCAGAGACGTTGAAGGGGACAGACTGAAAGGTGCCCCTACAATGCCCGTGACCTTTGGAATTCCCTTTACTGCCAGATTCGTTACTTTCTGGTGGATTGTCGGAGTTATTGCTTCGATAATCATAGGCTGGTCAGCCCGGCTCGGGCCTGTGTACTTTGCAGGAGCACTTGCCTCAGGTCTCTGGATGCTTTCCCAGTGTTTTGATTTTATCAGGCACCCTACCCCTGAAAGGGGTGGCGCACTCTTCCTTAATGGCTCAAACTACAGAGCAATTATGTTCGGATCAATGATCCTTGATGTGGTGCTGTGTATTTATGCAGGGGCTTACACCTCTATTCTCTGGTGAAAAGGTAGAGAAAAATGGATGCGGATATTATTGTAATAGGGGCATCTCCTGCGGGGCTGATGGCTGCCAGGAACGCCTGTGAAAAAGGGTCGTCAGTCCTTTTGCTGGAAAAAAAAGAAGAAATCGGGAATCCACCCCATCCTGCAAATTCTTTTTTTAAGGGAATGCTCGATAAATGCGGAGAGAAAGCAGACCCTTCTTATGTGGTGCATTATCTCAAAGGCATGCAGATAATTTCCCCATCCGGGCGGACGGTGGAGGTTGAGACGCCCGGATACGCTATTGACAAGACGGAATTCGACCGATTTTATGCGAAGAAAATAATGAAAATCGGCGTAGATCTTCGAAAAGGGGTAGAAGTGAACAATATTCTCAGGGACGGAGAGATATTTACGGTCAGCACCTCGGCAGGGGTGTTCACGTCAAGACTCGTTGTCATTTCCGACGGTATAAATTCAAAAATAGCTTCCCTTCTGGGCCTGAAAACAATGAAACACCCGGAAGATATTGCCTGGGGAATTGAACTGGACGTCAGGGCTCCTGACCTTGGAAAACCGAAAATGTTTGAATATTATGTAGGAAACCATGCCCCTGGATGGAAGACTACATACGCCCCTAGAGGAGGGGACAATGCCGCAATCGGGGCCTATGTGCGCAGATGCGGAAAGGACGCAACGCCTTACCTCAATGCCTGGGTTGAAAATTTCAAAAGACTTAAAGGACTCAAAGAGCTTGAAGTTGTAAGAAAACTTTCAGGCGGAGACCCTATAGTGACACTTCCAAATGAATACATAACCGATGGAATAATGGTCGCTGGTGGAGCAGCCGGTCAGTCCGGGATAGGGTATGCGATGAGGGCAGGCCAAATATGTGGAGATGTGGCTGCAGATGCCATAAGAAAAGGAGATGTTTCAAAAAGTGCCCTGTTAGAGTACCGAAAAACCTGGGAAAAGGAGTTTAAGGTAGAACACTACCTGGGTCGAATAGGTCTTGAGACCCTCAGGAAAATGACGGACAGAGAAATTGATGAGATGGTAAAGGTCTTTGAAAAGGAGGACCTCTCATTCATTCGTGGAAGTTCAGTTGAGCAGGTGATGCAGGTCTTTGCATTCACTCTAAAGAAAAAACCCTCTGCAGTCTTGAAGTACAGAGCGCTCTTCAGGAACAGGTAAACCTAAGATTTAAAAGGCAAGCAAAAAGAGCAGAACTGACACAAACATCAGCATCAAATATCAGGTGCAGGAAAAAATATGCAGTATGATTTTTATAAAAGCCCACTTCTCAGAGTGTATACGGAAATCGAAGACGGACACATGAGGATGAAAACCAGCGGGGCTGCTTCCATCCTTATGAAAAAAAATCTTGAGAAAAACCTCTCAGTTTTTGAAGGCGAAAAGCCTGCAAAAGTGGAGGCAGGCAGGCTCATCTGTTCAACCTGGATGCCCCCGATCCCAAGCCCGGGTTTTGACCGCCTGGTAAAAAGCCAGCTTTTTTCCATTCTGGGAAAAAAGATTCCAGACCAGGTCACTATCTCCATTACTGAAGAATGCCCGAACAACTGCATTCACTGTGCCCTTCCTGATACAAAAAACCGGGCGAAACTTACACCGGAAACAGTAAAATCCACAATAGACCAGGTGCTCGAAATGGGCACAACTTTCGTGATCTTTGACGGAGGTGAGCCCCTAACCTATCCGGATTTAGAAGACCTGATCCGGTATGTGGACTCTGAAAAAGCCATTACAGGCATGTTTACCTCAGGAGTAGGGCTGACTGAAGAGCGAGCCAACCGCCTTAAAGAGGCAGGCCTTTATTCTCTCACTGTCAGTTTTGACAGCGCGCACGAAGATAAACACGATCATGTAAGGGGCAGGAAAGGAGTTTTTAAAAGTGCGGTTGAAGCAGTAAAAAATGGACTTAAGGCAGGGCTGCTTGTAAATATATATGTGGTGCTTTCCAGGGACAATGTAAACGAGCTTGAAGACCTGTATGCTCTTGCATCAGAGCTTGGAGTCCACGAACTCTCCTTCTATGAAATAGTTCCTACGGGCAGGTGGATGGACCATGCTTCAGAAATCATGACCCCGAAAGATCTGAGAAAATTCGACAATTTTGTGTCCGGAGCCAGGGAGAAAGAAGGTCCCAGAGTGTTTCCTATCCCGCAGGTTATGAAAACCACAGGCTGTATGGCAGGTAGAAAGTGGCTGCATATTACCCCGGAAGGAAATATTCTTCCCTGTGCCTGTATCCCGATTCCTTATGGGAATGTCCATAGAGACAGCATAAAGGACGTCTGGAAAAGAATCAGAGAGGACCCTGCATATAACGCTAAGTGCTGTCTTATGAGGAACCCTGAATTCAGGGAAAAGTACCTGAAAGTTTTAGAGTAAATCCGGGATAAAAATTAGATCCGGCTCTTTAATGCCATTTTCAAAATGAAAAGCTAAAGCTAGCAAAATATAAATTGTAACCCTACTTTGACAGGAGCATACATTTTGTAATGTATAAATGGGCTTCATGCTTCTGTTTTCTGCATACAATTAAAATTTATATCATATGTTTATTGATTTTTGATATTTGAAATTTTACTAAACTGTGATGTGTCAATACAACATGTTTTTTGTATGAAAATACTATAATAATTAGTAAAATCTGTCAAAGTAGGGTTGTAAGGAACAAAAGCAGTCGATGGAAATGAAAGTAGAATAATGAATAGCATGCGCTGAACATGTCAAATATAGGTATCAGATAAGCTAGAAAAGAAAAATATGATGCAGGTTTATTACACCCTGCAACAAATTGATTTTTTTGTATATGTATTCTTTTTTGTGAGATGAATTAGACTAAACCCGATCTCTGAAGAGTCATCAGGTCTTCGGTGGTGAGTTTTGCTCCGCCTTTGAACTTATCGAAGATGGACTTGGCATCCTTCTGGAGTTCGGACTTGACAACACGGGACTTCCCATCTTTGTCTTTTTTCTTGAGTTTGAAGATTTCTTTATCAAGATCCCTAATTTCCTTCTGGGCGTTGATGAAAACCTTGTGCTGTTCGTCAGCTGCTTCCTGGGCTTTTACAAATTCCCTGTGGGCAATGTCAGATTCTGCCCTGGTTCTGTCAGCCTCTTTGAAAGCGGTGATCATCTTCTCATGGTATTCCTGAGCCTGCCTTGCATATTCTGCCAGCTCGTTGTGGAATTCTGAGGCTTCATCCCTTATTAGCTGAGCTTCGTCCAGGATGTTTTTCAGTTCGAGGTTGCTTTCGAGCTGGACTTTTTTGACCTGGTACTGTTTTTGAAGCAGAGTAATCTTGCCCACAAGTTCCCTTTCCTTACTTGTGCTCAGGACCTCGGTTTGCTGGGCAAATTCAAGACGATCAATATCTTTTCTCAGGGCTTTGATAGAAGGGCCACCCAGGTTGTTCTGCTTCCTGATCGAATCTGCTTTTGCAAACAGATCATTTGCCCTGGAATTGGTATCATCGCGCTTGTTTTTGTATTCGCTGACCTTCTCATTAATTTCGTCCCTGAGAACTTTTAATTCCTGGGCCTCGTTGATAAGATCTTTCGTCTTCTTGTTCAGCTCATTACGCTTTGCAGCGAGAGCACTGGCTTCTGCATTTAGAGTGTTCCTTTTTTCCTTGGATTCTTCAGAAATGTCCTTCAGATCTGATCTTTTTTTCTGTAGTTCTTTTAGCATCTCTTATTGTGCCTCCCGATCCAGCAAAAAAGCTGGCATTTTGGTAGTTCTAATGTTCGATGTCGACATGCTGTGCCTGATTACAACATTGATAAGAAAGAGATTCAAGAATAGGAATAACGGCTTTAAGATCTTTTTTTGTTATGACCACGTCCGCATATTCCCTCAGGATAGGCTTGGGATTGAAAGCTATGGCAAAACCTGCCTTTTCAAAGATACAGGCATCATTTGCACCGTCTCCGACAACTACACATTGCTCTGGCCGGACCCCGTTAAGCTGGGCCAGTTCCTCGAATACTTTCGCTTTGGAGTCGCTTTGTGTGATGGGGCCGACAACTTTGCCTGTAAGGCAGCCGTCTTCCACAAGCAGTTCGTTGGAAACAACAAAATCAATGCCAAGCACTTTACCTATTGAATCGGCAGAAATGGTAAATCCTCCGGAAATCATTGCAGTCTTATAGCCCCTCGTTTTAACGTAGAGAATAAGTTCTGCTGCTCCCGGCATGAGATGGATCTGGTTTACCGCTTCCAGGGCAGTTCCAAAGGGAAGCCCCTTGAGAAGCCTGACCCTTTCTAAAAGCGCTTGCTCGAAATCAAGGTCCCCATACATCGCTTTCTTCGTAATCTCCTCTACTTTGCTTGCAACACCTGCAGCCCTGGCGAGCTCATCGATAGTCTCAGCGTCTATAAGGGTACTATCCATATCAAAAACAATCATTTTGTTTTCAGTAGAATCATGCATAGGACAGTTCACTCAATCAAAACCTAGACTTGAATAGCTATTAGATATAGCGGGATAACTTCTCGAAAAAGGGCATGCTGCTCGGTGTACCTTTCTCAGGGGTACCCCCGCAACCTAGTATAAAATACACTTGCCCTGACATTAAAAGCCCACCAACGGATAGAGTTTTCAAATTATAATACGGGTTCTGAAACAAAACCACAAAACAACAGCATTGATGTCAACGTTTTTGAGTGAAATAAATCACATCCTTTTTAAGCTTTTCGGAGGGACAAGAAAACATACCGAATAATAATTATAAATAGGATATATATTTATAAAATAGGAGTAATAGGGAACGAAGATTGCCAAAAGAATTATAAACCCTTTAGGAATTCCATTATTGAAGAAAATGGTCAACACAGGATTTTGAGAAAAATGGTCAACATAGGTTTTATAAAAATGGGCAACCTGGGAATGAGCCAGGTTATCAATCTGATCCAGGATGAAATTGCAGCAAGAGAGGGAATCACAGTAAGGGCATTTGGCACAGGTGCCAAGATGGGCCCTGCTGAGGCCGCAGATACTGAAAGTTTCAAGCAGTGGAATGCAGACTTTGTGGTAATTATCAGCCCTAACGCAGCAGCTCCAGGCCCCACTGCAGCCCGTGAAGTATGGAAGGACGTGCCCTGCATTGTGGTCTCAGATGGCCCAACAAAAAAAGAAGCTAGAGAAGCTTTTGAGCAGGGAGGCTTCGGATATATCATTCTCCCGGTAGACCCTCTCATAGGAGCAAAGAGAGAGTTTCTTGATTCGGTGGAGATGGCATCCTTCAACTCAGATGCAATGAAAGTGTTATCCGTCTGTGGTGTTGTTAGACTCATCCAGGAAGAATTGGATAAAGTAACCGACCAGGTTGCTTCCGGAAGATCAGGAAAAGAACTGGAACTTCCACACATTTTCGCAAAACCAGAAAAATGTGTTGAGCATGCAGGTTTTGTAAATCCTTACGCAAAGGCAAAGGCTCTTGCCGCCCTTCACATGGCTGAAAAAGTAGCACAGGTTAACTTCCCTGCATGTTTCATGTTAAAGGAAATCGACCAGGTATGCCTGACAGCCGCAGCCGGACATGAAATAATGGGAGCTGCCGCCCAGCTTGCAACTCAGGCAAGGGAAATTGAAAAATCCAATGACACAGTATTCAGGCAACCCCACGCAAAGAATGGGACCCTGCTGAAAAAAGTAAAATTATACGAAAAGCCAGAGTAAATGCCGGAAAACCATTTAAGAGTTTGAAACCGGAACCTTAATTGGAGGAAAGTATAAAATGATGTCCCTGGAAAATAAGCGGGGACAAATCCTCCAATAACAACTTCTTTTCGATTAATCCTCTGAGTTTTGGGTTATTATTTATGAATTTTACTTCTTTGCGTCCTCGACTTCTTCCATTACCGACATGTATTCCTGAAAAACGGAGGGGAGATCTATAGTAGCCAGCAGATCCACAATCCCAAGAGCTGCAAAAACTTTTCCGTCTTTTGAGCGAATGGGAGCAACAACCACATGTTTTCCTCTATATACACCTTCTGTGGGAACTTCATGGGCAATTTTGTTTGTTTTTAATACTTCTTCGAGTACAGGCCCTGTGTAGTCCCTGTCGAGGATTTTTCCTTTTTCCAGGCGAAGCCCTTTTCGCTTGAGACTGCGAATGGTCGTAGGAAGTCCAATGACCGAATGCACTGCGATTGCTATTGCCTCAAGGTCTTCGGGCCCTGAGTCTTCTGAGAGAGATAGGGAAATAATGTTTTCACCCCCGTAGATTACTGGATACCGGATTGGATAAAAGGCCAAAGCTGTTCATTTTTGAAAAGCTAGGTCCCACTTTCCAGCTATATGGAATATGTTTTTTCAAAGAATATATACTCACTCCCTAGTCTCAAGCGCTTTTATAAATGCCTGCTTGTGCAGTTCTCCAGACTCATGGATTCCACCAAGATCACCACGGGAAGCCCTGCAGGGGTAATGCTGGATCAACAGCCCAGCTCTAGGGGATGCGTCTTTTACTGACGTTCCGACGATTTCTTTTGCCATATGCCAGGTACTCCCACATGGAGCGCCTTTTATCACCTCGACGTCGGCAATTTTTCCGTCTTCTGTTTTTACTTTCAGAACAGGAGATCCAAAGATATCCGTAAATGGCTTGTTGAAGGCATTGGATTTAAGACTACAGCAGATCTCATCTACCTCGATGTCCATGCCTGAAACTTTTGAGATCTTTTGGAGTTCGGGAATCGAAGCTCTGGACGGCCCACCCGGAACAATTAAGGAACGCACACCAGCCTCTGCCGCGAGCCTTGCAATTGAAGACGTAAGATCCGGATGCAAAGAATAAGTAATTATGATTTCGGCAGAAAAAACGCGTCTATCGAAATTAAGAGTTTCCAGGAATTCATCAGGCTCTTCAATGAACACAGGCACGAACTCAGGCAAGTCAGCAGTTACAACTGTAAAATCGCTATGTTCCCTGACAGTCTCAATCAGGCGGTGCCCGTATTTGCCTCGAGTAATAACTCCGATTACAGTCATTACTCTAAGTTATTTTTAATATTGTATAAATAGATGCTTATTTTATCTGGAACTCCTGCCCTGACTAGCCAGACATATGGAAGTCCCTATAGAGTATAAATACAGATAGTGCGTTTCAATAAAAACCTTTAAAGAAAAAAGATGGTCCTTATGAAAGGCAAACTGATCACACTTGAAGGCATTGACGGTTCAGGGAAAAGCACGGTTGCAAAAAAGCTTCAGGAAAACCCCGAAATTAAAGCCTTTGAACCTGTTTTTACCAGGGAACCAACAAGAGGCACTCTTACTGGAAATGCCGTGGAAAAAGCCATCCAGTCGGATACCGACCAGCTTGCCGAGCTTTTCCTTTTTACAGCTGACCATGCCGAACACCTGGCAAAGCTTGTAAAGCCTGCGCTTGAAAGTGGAAAAACAGTGATTTCTGACCGCTATTCCGACAGCCGATATGCTTACCAGGGCATAACCTTGAAAACCCGCCTGGAAAATTCGCTTGAATGGGTAAAGAATTTGCATAGAGGCTGGACTATTGTTCCGGACCTGACTTTTCTGTTTGATATAAGGCCCGAAATCTCAGTTGAGCGCTGCGGGAGGCGAGGAGAGCAAAGCAAGTTCGAGAAAATAGAATTTTTACGAGGAGTCAGGGAGACTTTCCTCAGGCTTGCGGCAGAAGATCCTGAACGTTTTATTGTAATCGATGCTTCCCTTTCTCCTGAAAGCATAGAAAAGGAAGTTGCAGAAAAAATTCTGGAGTTCCTGAACAGGAACTGACCAAACAGACAATTAAACCGGAAAAATTAAACTCGAAAAAAGAGAAATATCCCGTTAGAGCCCGTTATCATCCGCGAATTTGATCAGGGCTTCCCCTAACATTCTGACATGTGTAGGGTTAAGGTTGAACCTTGATTTTTTTACTCCACCCCGTTCCTTTGCGAGCTCGACATATTCCTTTTCGAAACGGTCACTGTGAGCAAGGGAGATGGTCATGTACCAGCCTCCCCCCATTTTGATCTCCACATACCCGTCTCCGCTTCTCTCCTCAGTATTTTCCTCAACATTCTCTTCAGATATGTTTTCCTTTACCATACTGTAAACCTCACAATTCTTAGTGTTTAAAGTGAAATCTGCTGTTTGAATATAAAGATATTCGATAGATTGTATACCAAACATATAAGGTAGGAGTAAAAATATTCCCGATATGCATGATCACCTTTTGTTATACGCTTTAAGCCCTGAATTCAGCACATCCGGAGAAACCATCCCTGAGTGAACTGCAGTTGCAACCAGGGCCCCTTTTATCCCTAGTCTATCGAGAGTAAAAAGGTCTTCCATATCCTTGACTCCTCCTGCAAGCAGCACACTGTGCCTGGAGTATTCAACCAGTTTGCAAAGGAATTCTGGATCAAAGCCTGAGGCAGTTCCAACCCTGTCAAGGTCAAGAAAAATAAGGTCTTTTAAGGGGAAATTATTTAGAACTTTTACGATTTCAAAAGGAGATTCAGGAATCTCAGGGTCCTCTTTCAGGACTTTTCCATGCTTCATATCAATGCTGACACTGATCCTTCCGGGATTTTCGAAAGCTGCGTCTTTGATTGCTGAAATTGTGCCGGTTTCTGTACCTATCACAGCAGTCCCTGCAATGGAAAGAGCTTTATTCACGCCTTCTGGAGATGAAATCCCGAAATCAAGCATCGTGTCTGCTCTTAAACTTACTTCCCGGATAATTTCGGCATTTGCTTCGAGAGGTTCTTTGCCCTGCAGCACATTAAGGTCGGCAATATAGACTTCCCTGGGCTGAAGGAGCTTGATTATGCTCACAGGGTCCGAACTACTACATACAGCACTTGAATCTGAAACGTGAAGGTACTTTTCCCTGACACCGCCCTTTGCAAGAACTACGCTACGGTTAAATATATCCATCACAAAAACTACTCGGAACATACTTATTACATAGTTGCATCATCCTATAAAAAATATAAAATAATGTTTATTGTATAAAAACAATAATATTCATCATAGGATTCAAATTCCATATTTAGTTAGAGGATTTTTATGAAACTGCTTGTAAGTCCAATCAATAGAGAGGAAGCAATTATTGCTTCCAGAGGCGGCGCAGACATTGTGGATGTCAAAAACCCGAAAGAAGGTTCCCTTGGTGCGAATTTCCCGTGGATAATAAGGGAAATAAAAGAGGCTGTAGATGGCAGACAGCCGATAAGCGCAACCATAGGAGATTTTAATTACAAACCAGGAACTGCTTCCCTTGCAGCATTTGGGGCAGCAGTTGCAGGAGCGGATTACATTAAGGTGGGCCTTTACGATATTCAGACTGAAGCCCAGGCCCTTGAGCTTCTCACAAAAATAACACGAGCTGTAAAAGATTACGACTCAACAAAAAAAGTAGTTGCCTCAGGATATTCGGACTACAAACGTATCAATTCAATTCCCCCGTTATTGCTTCCATCAATTGCCGCAGAGGCTGGGGCAGATGTAGTGATGGTTGATACAGCAATCAAGGATGGAAAATCTACCTTCGAGTTCATGGATGAGAATGAACTTAAAAAATTCACTGACCTTGCCCATGAATACGGACTTGAAAACGCGATTGCCGGTTCCCTGAAATTTGAGGATCTTCCGGTACTTGAAAGGATAGGGCCAGACATTATTGGTGTCCGGGGCATGGTCTGCGGAGGGGACAGAAGAACTGCGATCCGGCAGGAACTGGTAGAAAAGCTCGTAGCTGAGTGCCAGGCCTGAAAAACTCTGCTTATTCAATGTAAAAATGGAAGTTTATGCCGGCAGGTCTTTCAGGCAAGCCGGCCACAAAATAAATATAAACAAATAACTATTTTTAGTCTGATGTTTATTTTTGGACATATAGGGATTACTCTGGGAATATTCTATTTGCTGAACACTTTATTTTCAAAAAATAGCTTCCTGGCAACTGTCCCATACATTGTATTTGGGTCACTCCTACCAGACATTATAGATAAACCTCTTGGCAGAATAATCCTTGCTGAAACCATAGGGAGCGGACGAATCTTTGCCCATACTCTATTGTTCGGGGCTCTGCTTGGTCTAGTAGGTTACTATCTCTACCATAAGGGGCAAGATAAACTTCTGATTGTTGCAGGAGCATCTTTTTGTCATCTGCTTGAAGATCAAATGTGGAATACTCCTAACATATTTTTATGGCCACTTTTAGGCTGGGAATTCCCGAGAGATACGATTTCCGGGAACTTTATCGAGTATCTGATGATAATTTTCAATAGATCATATGACTCTGCATTTAAAGTAACTTTTACCTCAGAAATAATAGGATTGCTTATAATTGTCCTTCTTACTGGCAAATATATTCAATTGAAAATGAAAGAAAATTCTGTAGTAAAATAAATAAAGAGAAAAAGAGAGGAAATTTACTTTAAGGCGTGAAGGCACCTTCCTCAGAACCGGAGCTATCAGGCAAATGTCTGGGGGGAGCAGTTCATGGTTTGTGTTTATAAATCTCTATATTAAGAGAGTCGTAGATCTTGTGCACAAGGTAATCATTCTGAGCTCTTGAGATGTTTCCGATAGAAACTGGCGCGTCATCGGATTTTTGTTTATTCAGGCTCAAAGCCTCCGAAAAGGTGGTTACCACTAGATAGAAAGGTTCGTTTTCCACTTTATCTAAAGGTATGATCCCTTCATAATCACTTTTATAGGCATAAATAGGTCTTGCAGAGACCTCAGCAAATTCAGCAGACCGGCTAAGATTGCCGCTAAAAGTTCCTGGCAGGGTGTTGCTTCTTTCCTCACTTCCAGAGGACATATATGGATAAGTTTCTTTTACTCCGCATAACCACTGAATCCCTTCTACCTCGTTTTGTGAGACTACTTCAGAAATTCCACCGGTATATGGAGAACTGAAGCAGGTAAAGAATCCCAGGGTCCAGAGAAGGCAAAGGACCAGTACTGCGGAGCCAAGACCCAGGGTATATCCTTTTCTCAGGAAAATAACATAGAGGGAATACCCCAGCAGAGGGATCTGGGCAAAAATAATGAAACTAAGATTTGCAAACCTATCTGGAGGGTAAGGAAGAAAGGGATTTAAAAGGAAGGCAAGCTCCAGGAAAAAGGTTGCGATATAAAGGATCAAAAAGCGGGGATACCTGCGGACAAAATGGTGGCAAAATCTTTTACGGTTCTGCCATACGATTACTGAGTTGATCAGAATAAAAATTAATGGAATATAGTACTTGCCGTAATAGAGATTTAAAAGATGCACGAACTCGAAAAAGCCATTTTCCGTTCCTGGCACCCTGGAAAAGGCTGTAGACATTAACGTCTCGGTGCGCAAGACAAGAGTCGAAAGGAAGACATCAAGAAACTGGGGAGCGTATTTTGCATAGAACAGGAAACCTCCCGAGGCAAAAGACAGAAAGATAAATATAGGGACTTTCCTTCCCCGGGAAGAGCCGGAAAGAAAATTAAGACTCCGAATTTTACGGAGAAATCCGAACTTCAATATTGTGCTCGAAAAGATGAGGGACAGGGAAAAACAAGCCAAGTATGCAAAAATGAAAGGATGGGCTAACGGAACCAAAGGCAACATGAAAAGAAGGCAAACGCCCATTGCCCTATTTTTATCAGAAAGCGCGCTTCTCAGCACAAAAAGATAGAGAGGCACCAGACAGAAGCACAGGTAGTAAGGAGCTGCTGAGGCCTGGAAATGCCCGAAATAAGGAATAAGCGAAGAGAGAAAAGCTACTGAGACCAGTTTTTCCCTGCTCATAAAAATTCGGTAAAACAGGAACATTCCGGTAATAAACATGATTGAAAAAAAAACTGGCAAAAAATAGGAAAGTACCCAGGTTTCAAGGCCTGAAATCAAAGACATGGCTGAAACAAGCAGAGGACCCGTAGGAGAAAGACTGGAAAAACCTGCAGAATCAGAAAGTGCACTCTGTCCTGCAAGCCCGATATATGAAAATTCTTTACCCCTGCCGACTGAAACATAGCCAAGGATATAAGGGATGATCAGTACCGTAATGTGAACAAGCAGCAGTATAAGAACTGCACTTATTTTTCTGTATGCAAGGAGCAGAACGCAGGCTGAAAGGTAACAAAGTAGCAGGGTCAGATAAAAGTGAAAAGGAAGCTGCTCATAGATGTTGCTTGTATACCCTTCTGACGGGATCCCCCTAAGAATAAAGAGACTGTAAACCAGTAGTAAGAGAGAAATCGAGGTTATAAGATTTAATATGTTATTGGTGATTTTAGACAATGTGTCCCCATCCTTTTAGAAAGTTACAGAGTCCAGTTTCCGCACCTAGGTATGAACCATCCCAGAAACAGTGGTTTCACTCCTATAGGGTTTTGCTTTAACAGGCAACATACAGGCCCAAAAACTTTCGTTCTCAAGATGTTTATAGTTCGTTATTCGTTTCTCCTCGTTCTCATTTTTTCCTATATCCATTCGGCCCAACCAATAATTAATGGTTGTGCCCGAAATGCAGATTGATATACCTGCCTCAACCTAATTAATGTTTTCATGGATTAAAAATTTCCAACAATTAAAGGCTTTCGGGCATTATGCTTCACTCCACTATTTTTACTGAAATAATTCCCGCATAAAGTTATATTTTCCTTGAATGGATTTTGCTGCTATTGGAGTTATATTCCATCTTAATTTCCTGGAGTGAAGATTGAGCTATCCAGTTAGTTTCCGATTCCTGCCTCTAAGGGGTGATCCCTGGATATTTCTCCAAGAAAAAGCATTATTATGATCAGAATAATGAAGTGCTTTTCTCTGAAGGCAGGACTCAGGGCAACCATCTGGATCATAGATCGCATTCCGAAGACGGGAAGATTCAATCCTTGATCGACTAGATTAAGGCTAATTTACGATGATGAGTTTTCTAGTAAATTAGAAGCAGACAGCTCATTCATATATGCAATATAAAGTAACTCTCCTCAACCACTATTAGATGGCTTTTTAAGCAGGTCGGGCAATGGGTCCAATAGGCGCACTTGTCATTATTTGCCGGTTCCGATTATAAAATTTTGAATAATATTCTCAAGTATTATATTCCTGAGTAATCCCTCAAGCATATTTTTTTAACCTCATTCAGATTTTTCAGAATGTGACGGATTCTATTTTCTACAAGCTTTCCTTTTATGCACCAGTAAAAGGGTCTGTTTTTCCCTATTGAAGGAAATCTGGTACATGAAATATCAAGCGGATGGAAATAGAATATCGTATGTCCTCTTTTCAGGCTCTGGATCAGCCCATTTAAGACTAAAGGAGCTCCCAAAAAGCGTAGGATTGGGCCTCCAGATGCCGGAATTTTCAATCCGTTTTGATAATAGGCCCAGGGAAACTCAATAAAGTTTCTATCATTGCCTGCTTCAAGCCTACTTTTTGCAGGATAGTAGGGAAAAGATGAAACTTTATTTAGGGGCGAATCAGTTTTATTATAAAGAGAATTTACGGATACTGATGAATCATATTTGAACCCGATCTGTTCCAGTAAATCCACCATCCAGCCGCCTATCAGGGCATTTGGTGCCCTATACCCTACCACTTTCTCCCCGCTAATTTTTTCCAGGATCCTTTTTGCAAGCAATGTCATCTGCTCAAATTCCTGATTACTCACTAATCGAGTCTTCGTCTCAGGATCGATTTTGCAGGCGTGATGCAGCCCATGGCAAGCAAGCTCATGCCCCCTTTCCACGATTGACTCGACAAGCCCAGGATAGTGCTCTACAGTGTCCGCAACTACAAAGAAAGTAGCAGTCACGTTGAACTCATCAAGAATATCCAGTACCCTGTTTGTAGGCTCAGTCAGGAAATCGTACCTACCGTGCCATTTTTCAAAGAACTCATTTACATTCTTGTAAACAGCATAAGGAGAGCTACAGACAGACGGAATGTGATACCAATCCTCAAGATCCACTGTAACCGAAAAACTTTCTTTCATAAGATCCCCCGCGCTACCAAACGCACTCATAAACATGTAATAAATCCTTGAGTTATACTGAAAGTTATATGGGAATGAAAACAATGCAAAATCACACTTCGTAAAAAAATTACTAAGTAGTTGAAGAGCATAAGAGTATAAAAAATTTTTGAGTATTTCAGTTAAAATAAAAAAAGTGTGATACATCAGCAGAAATAGTTTATCATTAACAGTGAGAATTCAATTGATAATAGATAGACATGTATAGATATAAATACCGTGGAGCCCTAGCATAACGTCCATCTGGACTATATAAAGGAAATTCCAGGATCAAAGGAGAGAAACCAAGCATTGCCTGAACGGCTGATCTCAAAATCTAAAGCAGTTACTCAAAAGAGCTTTTAAAAATGTAAAATTAATCGAAAGTCATTGAGTTTTCCCATAGTACTCAGACGAATACTATGATAATAAATCATATGAGATATTATAGAAACATCTTAATAGAAATGTGTAATAGATATATAGGAAAGATAATATTATTTACTTATTTTGCCTCCCTGCTGATCCCTTCCATTAAAACAAGGGGCATTGATCGGGAAGATAACGTCCTGTGGCCAGTAACTTTGAAAAATATCTGAGGAAAAGGAGACGTTACTTTATAAAATTTTGATTTCATTTAAAATTCCTATAAGGTCCAATCCAAAGTGATGCAATGACAATACGAAAGCTAGGAACCCTATTTTTGGTTGAATCCCTTATTTTGACAACCGCAGTGGCTGCTTTAGACGGCCAAGGTGCACTAATTGTATATGTTGCCGGAGATGGAAGCAGAGACTTCTAAAAAGATACAATGGACTCCGACAGTCATAACTTTTTTAACGACACTCAACTCAATTAAAGAAATTTTAATCACAGAAACTTTTTGTACACTGCCGAATCAATGGATATCTTCTTTGTGTTTTGCAGACACTTTAAAAAAGGGAAATGAGTAAAAGATTACTCAGCAAGGCAACAGTGAAATCGACTAAATTAAAAAAATGCTAATATATCCCAAAATCCAACTGACAAACTCCCTGCAGATAATTTTCACGCCTGGAGATTTAGAACTAAAAGTAAAGGGATAAAAAATGAACGGAAAAGATATGAGATACAGCTGGAAAAACAGGAGAAAAACAGGAGTTTATTTTGCAATTTTAATTTTTTTGATTGCATTGGGAACAACCGCCCTTTCTACTACGTCACCCAGCACCACTGTGTATATTGCTGCCGATGGGAGGGGAAATCTCAACTGTGATGGAAGTGATGACCAGGTAGAGATAAACAAAGCTCTTGCATATGTTGCAGAAAACCCTCAGTTCACAACCGTTCATCTGAAGGGTCCCAATACATACGTCATTTCGGACAGTATTTTAATTGGAAACGACACCGTTCTGGAAGGAGACCACACAGCCGTAATTAAACTTAAAGACGGAGCGGACTGGCCAAGAGATAAGCCTTTGATTACGCAAATGGACAGTGCCGGAAACCATAATATCACTATAAAAGGATTTGAAATTGACGGAAACCATAACAAGAACGATGAAAAAAAGAGAGGAGAGGGATATTACAATCAGATCTATTTCTTTAATTCTAGGAACATACAGATCTACTCTATTTACATGCATGATGGGCATGGAGACGGGCTGAAAATAGAGAGAAGCTCTAATATTCAGTTTTATAATAATAAAGTGTATAAGTTAGGACATGATGGTCTTTATGCCATTGATTGCCAGAATGTAGAGGCCTGGAACAACACAATAACCTGCAGAACTAACAGCGCTCTTAGATTATGGAACTCAAACCATGTTAAATTTCATGATAATATAATCGATTCTTTCTACCACTGGAGTGCAGGTGGACCGGGTATTCAAATTCAGAAATCAACAGGCGTGATGAACGACATAGAGGTGTATAATAATACTATCCATAATACCTATGGACCTGGAATCTGGCTGTTAGGCTATGGTCATTCTTACCCCAGGGAAGAGGCACAGGACGTACATATTCACCACAATATCTTCTACAGCACCGGTACAAACCCAAGTATCGATTGGGTAGGGGGTATAGTGACAAGTGGATTTTACAATACCCTTGTTGAGAATAACGTATTTGACGGTACATACCATGCTGCCGTTATCCATATGTATCCTGAAGGTTACTCCACAGACCTTTCACCCAAAGATACGGGATACACAACAATTGTCCGCAATAACATAATCATAAATACTCAACAGCGTGCGAAAGATCCGAACGGGACAGGGTATGGAATTATCAATTACCTCCCTGAAACACATACCTTTGTGCTGCAAAATAACTGCCTTTACAATAATACAGCAGGAGACTACAGAAATTTCAGATCAACAACCGATATTCACGCAGATCCTCTCTTTGCAGACCAGAAAAACCATGATTATCACCTGAAATCAACAGGTGGAAGGTGGAATGGAAATACCTGGGTAAAGGACCTTATAAGCTCTCCATGTATTGATGCCGGTTATTCGTCCTCTGACTATTCAAAGGAACCTGAGAACAATGGAGACAGGGTCAATATAGGATGGGACGGAAATACAGAATATGCTTCTATCTCAGGAACTATGCCCGGGTACATTGTGTGGTGGAAGCAGATATTTTCACCAGAATGGAGAATATTCAGGTTAATTTTGAGGATATTCTTCTTATTTTGCTTTAATATGACATGCTGAACTATCCTTTCCGGCTTCTTCACAGCGAGGAAGGGAAGTACCTCCTTAGAGTTAAGCTTGCTCAGATTATCCTTTAGCAGGACTAGCCGGCAAAAGCATCCTAACAATTATTTAACAGCCGTTTGCTAAATAGTTATTTAGCAGAATCAAGACCGCTTTAAGGATTTGCGTAACTTCGATTATAATTCCACCTGATCCTTTTATATCTATTTTTTTAGCAAGGATTCCTGCAATTGAAATATTTTTTTTATAAAAAGATTTGTTTACGACAGAATTTGTCCCAATTGCAATATTATCAGCAATTATGATGTCTCCAAAATCTTGGCGCCAGGCCCGATATACACATTGTTTCCGATTTGTGATGCCAAAACATCGTCTCTATTAGATCCTATATTGGTACGGGCATGTATTCTTTTCAGAATTATGATCTTCAGATCCAAGTAGTAGAAAGAAGGCAGAGATTTTTCAGGGGAGTCCATCTGTAGCCTTCAAAGATAACTTTTTTTAATCTTAAAGAATTATAGTTTAATGTATTGGGGATGCAAAATGAACGAAAAAAAGCGACTATATAAGTGGGGAAACCGAAAGAAAATATTAATTTTCAGCATAATTTTTATTTTTATAATCGCAAGTATAACCCTCATCCTCTCAGCTATGCAATCTGGTACAATAATTTATGTTGCTACCAATGGGAGTGGAGATTTCAACTGTGATGGGAGTAATGATCAGGTAGAGATAAACAAAGCTCTTGCATATGTTGCAGAAAATCCGAAGTTCACAACTGTTCATCTGGAGGGGCCCAATACATACGTCATCTCGGACAGTATTTTTATCGGAAGCAATACAGTTCTTGAAGGGGACACCACAGCTGTAATCAAACTTGAAGATAAAGCAGGCTGGCCGGTAGAAAAACCTATAATTACGCAAATGGACAGCGTCGGAAACCATGATATTATCATAAGGGGGTTCGAGATTGACGGAAACCATGATAAGAACGATGAAAGAAACAGAGGAAAAGGATATTACAATCTGATCCATTTCCTCAATTGCGAAAACATACAGGTTCATGATCTGTACATGCACGACAGTCACGGGGACGGACTTAAAGTCGTAAAAGGTTCAAACATTCAGTTTTATAATAACAGAGTATATAAGCTAGGGCATGACTCTCTCTACACAATCTATTCTTCAAATGTGGAAGCCTGGAACAACAAAATAACATGCAGAACAAACAGCGGTTTGAGAATTTACAACACGAATCATGTAAAATTCTATAACAATATCATCAACTCCGAAGGGGAAGGAGGAGCAGGAATTGAAATCCAGAAAATCGGCCCGTCAACTATCATGGATGATATTGAAATCTGCAATAATCTGCTGTATGAAACCAATGCAGCAGGTATCTGGATTACAGGTTACGGATCCAGATACTCCAAAGAATCTGCAAAAGACATATACATCCACCACAATAAATTTTATAAAACTGGTATTAACCCGAGTGCTGATTGGGCCGGGGGTATAGTGCTCAATGGCTTCCAAAATACCTTAATAGAGAATAATAAATTCGACGGATGCTATGGTGCTGCTATTTCCCATAAACAGGTTACGGATGAATTTTCAGCTCCTGATTCGGGATATACAACTATTGTGAAAAATAATATAATAATTAATACACAGTCCAGTCCTGCAGCCGGAGGAGGATATGCTGTATACAACATGTTGAAAAACACTCATTCATTTATCCTTAAAAATAATTGCCTTTCGAATAACGCCGGCGGAAATTATATGTATGCAAGTTCTACCTCAGATGTCGAGGCTGATCCTGAACTTGTGGGGAAGATGAGCAAAAATGAGTCTTTAGGAGAAGATTTCCCCTGGAGTGAAGCAATGTCTGCTGGGCCGCAAACGCCTTACGAAAGAAATGAAAGCGGAATCCAGATGGGACAAGAGGAAGGCTTCGGATCAAGCCTTAAAAGGGCATTTTCAGAGTTTTTGAGATCCCTGAAAAGACTTTTATCAAGCCTTTCGATACAGTCTGATGGAGCGGAAAACTTTAAAACTTATTTGCCTTTGACCGTTTCCGACAACGGATTGAAAGAAGAAACTCCCAATAAGACCTTTCGTGAAAGAGAGTATATCGACGTAGGAAAAAGATCAGATGGGGGCGTATACAGAGATGTCATACTCTTTGAGCTAAGTTCACTTAATCAGACCAACCAGATTAAAGAGGCATCCTTCTCTTTGTTCTGGTATTATCCAGAAAATCAAATAAGGCCGAAAGATACCGTACTGGAAGTATATAGGCCGGAAAAATGGTGCGAAGAACACATTACATGGGAGGAAATGGAGGTTGATACCCCCTGGAAAAACGTTGGAGGAGATTGGTATGACAAGAACGGTATCTTACAGGGCAGCAGTCCGTATGCCACGATAACTATCAGCGGAGATGATACGCCTGACAACCGCTACTATGAACTAAATGTAACGGAACTTGTGCAGGAATATGTCGGCGGAAAGTACGAAAATACAGGCTTCCTTATAAAGGCTCGTGAGGAAGACAATAATTATATTGCCTTCTACAGCTCCAACTGGCAAAACAAAAACCAGAGGCCTAAACTCACAATAGAGTATAACTGAATATCGATAAAATTGATCTGAAAATGTAATTTGGTTGATAAAGATGCAGGCAATGTTTAGAGATAAATATAGGGCCCTTTAATTTTCGATGCTTCTTTTTGGACATCCAGGGATTACGCTGGGAGTATATTAGGGTTGGAATATTTATACCCAAACTGAGGGTTGTAATAGATCCAAGATATATGGCGATTGGAGCTCTCCTGCCTGACTTGATAGACAAACCTGTCGGGGAAGTCATCTTTCTACCCTTGCAAACGGACGTATCATAGGTCATACCTTATTGTTCGTTCTTCTTCTCGCCCTGATAGGAGTATACGTGTACAAAAAAGAAAAGACAGCAGAAGACTTGCTCTGGATTCGGCTCTTTTTTCCATCTTCTGGAAGATCAGATGTGTACGTGGCCTTCAACTTTTTTCTGGCCGCTTCTCGGATTGAATTTTCCCACAGATTCCACGGAATATACTGGACTGGAATATTTATAAAGAATGCTCAAAAAATCTTTTGAGTCTGAGTTATCGCAAACTTTCATCGCTGAAATATGGAGATCGGGATAGTGGCCATTTTTGCTGTAAACTGGTTAAAAAAGGCTAAGCAAAAAAAATTGATGGAATAAATGGACACTGAAAGAAAAAATTAAAGAAAAAAGATCCGGAAGAGTATATTTCCGGGTTTTAACGAGCAAGTCCTATCCTTTCATTCCTCTTTTTTTCAACCTGCATGTCAAAAAGCATTCCAAAAAGAAGCATCTGAAGTCCCGTGCCCAATACGAGGAAGCCAAGCAGAGGGTAGTAGGAAGGAAGAGGGTTTTGCAACAACATCTGTAAAAGGCCCCAGAATCCTATAAGAACACCCATAGGCAGGGCAATCATTCCAAGGAAATAGAATAACACAAGAGGATGGAAATCCAGAACCGTATATTTGATTCTTAGTCGCCAAAGGAAACCCCTGAAGATCATGGGGGCTACCTTGCGAATGAACTTTCCGTACCGGATCTTCGATTTTTCCCTGCCGTAACGGGCGGGCATTACCACATCCATTACTCTCATTCCAAAGGCATTAAGCTTGATTAACAAATCGTTACAATAACCATAATAAGGATACACTGAATCTAGATCAATAACCTCGAGAGCCTGCCTGGAAATAGCTGTATATCCGTTCTGAGGATCCATAACCTGCCAGTAGCCACTGCCTATTTTTGTTATAAAGCTGAGAAGAAGGTTTCCAAAAGATCTCCATTTACTCATTCCGGTCATAAAATCGTCAGTAAGTAACCTGTTTCCCTTTGTATAATCAGCTCTTCCCTCAATGATTGGGAAAATCAACCTGGGAAGCTGGGCAGGGTCCATCTGGTTGTCCCCAGCCATAACGGCAACAATATCCATTTCATCTTTTAGGGCAAGTTTATACCCGTCAATTATTCCTGCGCCTACTCCTTTATTTATTTCATGGCGCAAATACACGATCCTCGGATCTCCTAAATTTTTTACAATCTTACCTGTATGGTCTATACTACCGTCATCGATTACGTATATCCTGTCCACATATTCAGGGATCCCAGTGAGGGTCTCGCCTATAAGTAATTCTTCATTATAAGCAGGCACGACAACTCCTATACGTGTGCTTTCAAGTTTCCTGAATATAGGATCCACATCAAAGCTCAGATAGTTTACCTTAAGTCCTTTGGTCTTTGCTGCAGAGAGCAAGGATTTTAAAGATAGATGATCTTTGCCCGAACTTATTTTCTGCAATGAATCAGCTGTTATGGCAAGAAAACCGATTTTTTCCTTAAAGGTATTTTTTCCATTCAGCAGCATCACTGTTTCCTGCTCACAGGAGACGCGGCAGGGCCATGAACCTACAGATAAATCAAACCCCTGCCTTAATGGTTCAAGGACATGGGAGAGCAAATCTATATCCTGCATGCACTCAGGATAGATAAGGACCACAAGCTCCGAATCAAAAGATGCCCTGTAAAGTATATTGAGTGACGCCTCCTCTCCGCCTGCCAGAGGAACAACTCGTGCTCCTCCTAAAGCCGCTACTTCCATAGTTCGATCGGTGGAGCCCTCATCAAGGACAAGTACCCGGTCAGCGTAACTTGCTGCAATCAATACTTTGCTTCCGATGGAAGTTTCCTCGTTCTTAGCTGGAATTAAGACCGTAAATTCATGTCTGGGCAACCTATCTGTAAGTTGAGATGGCGAAGATACTATGCTGATAGGATTGGAAATTAGAGAATTAAGACTAAGTGTAAGGGTTGAAGACAAACCCAACGCACCCCCTATACCTCTGCATATGCTATAACCCCTTTTATGTATATAAATGCAAAATTATTAAAGGATATCATGTAAAAAATTATTAGACTAAGAAATATATAAAGTTAACATACGATATAGATAAGTCTATAAAAATATTAATGGATTGAAATATTATTACCACAGATTTCTGTGAGTAGGACAAAAGAAAGTGATTAGGGCAAAAAACCGGGATTAACTTATTAAAGCCTTCTTATTAAATTAAACTGGAAAAAACAACCTATAATACTCATAAATTGAAATATTAGACAAATAATGAGCTTATTTACAATTTGAGCAGCTTAATTAACCACAAAGATACAGACTAACTGTAATAGATAAAACAGCCGTTTTTGGAAATATAACTCTTTATTGCCTTGAAAAGTGGATTTTCAGAGAGAAAATGGACTTTAGAAAAGAAATAGAAGAATAATTTGAACGTGAAACATTAAAGCTGGAGATAAACGAAGCAGATGCCCAAACAAGCAATAATGTATTAGAAAAACTTATATTTACAGTTCATCAGGTATTCTATACCGTATTTGCAAACTATAAGTGCCCTATATGGAAGGAGCCGCGACTTAAAGAATGAACTTCCGAAGAGTGGATATTAAATATGTTAGTAATGCCCTAACTGGTGATCGGATAACACGAAAAAGATAATATTGCATTGTGAACTCAGATAATAAAGATGTGCGTTAATTGAGAGCCTTTGCCCTGAAAGCACTCATACCTCGGCTTGCCTGAAGAGGGTACAAAGTATTTTTGGCCGTTTTATTACCGCTACATTAAGCCCGGGAACTGCTTTTAAAGATAAGAAAAGTTACATGTAATATCCGAGTTCCAGAGTGCCAGAATGACTTTCACAGAATATAAAATCCGGATTATCAGATTCCTACCTGAAAAATAGAAGAGAACTCATGAAAAAGGTATATTGGGGGCTGTAGTGGGATAAGATTAATGTGACGAGTTCATCGAAATAGGCGCTTTACAGAAAGAAGAAAACAAAACTATACCAAATATTTAATAAAGTTGAAGATCCAAAAGGTAGGAATAAAGGGATATAATGATTAAAAAAATGAAGCAAGATGGAGAGCTATGGGACTTATTTATGAAAAAAGAAGAGTGCGACCCTATTCTTTTAAATAAATACGGAAGATTTTCCTATTACCTGAGCAGCAAAATAAATATTTTCGAGCCTGAAATCTCGAACTTTCGGATCAAAAATGAGCTGAATTTCGAATATCCTGAAGGAAGAAAATTTGCTGCATGCCCTACCTATCGATTTTGTATGCTCTGGAGTACTGAATACCGCAGCCAGAACCGTAAAAGCTCTCAAAGGGGATAAGTTTGCAGAAGCCATGGGCCTTCCATTTTCAAAAATAAATAAAACATGGAGTCCTTGTGGAATTTTAGACAAATTAGGAAACTTGAAAAAAATATTAAAACTGTATATGGGCTAAGGTATAAAATAAAGATGGCTGAAAAATAAGAAGTAATCTGTAAAAAAAGTCGTCTAAAATTACCAAGCAAAAAATATTTTAGTTTAGAATGATTCATATATAAAAATTAGTATATTGTGGGGATTTATGGAAACTGTAAAAGGATACGCGGAGAGATTTACAAAAAATCTTGATGTGATTCTCAGTCTAATGGGATTTAGTTTAGGGTTACTGATCGTTTCTTTATACTACATAATCAATTTAAACCAAAAAGATATTGGAATCGCTATTCTCTCTTCCTGTTTGATTTATATCCTTTTTAGAAATAAATTCAAAACTGAGGCAGCCATATCTTCTGGGGAAGACAGATTAAAAAGCATACTGAGTTTTTTATTCTATCTAACATTTCTCACATGCGTTTTGATATACAGTATGAACCTATACTACAGACCTGTATCTTACTTTATACTTATATGTATCCTTGCAGGCATTATCGCCTCTGAAATTCTTTATATTAGAAAGGGAGACGGGGTAATCTCTATATTACTTCAAATATTCCTGCTTTCATTCCTCATAAGAGTCGGGATTTTTTACAACTTCCCGAGCCTCATGGGTTACGATGCCTATTTTCACGCAAGTATGGCACGGATAATTACTGACACTGGATTTGTTGCTCCGATTCAAATAAGCAGCAAGTATTTCTATTACCCGCTTGCTCATATTCTTATTTCAGTTACTCAGATAATGGGCAAAATAGATATTAAAGACGCAATATTTTATTCCATAGGATTTGCCAGTGTTTTCAGTACAATTGGTGTTTACCTAATAGGAAAGAAACTTGAAGGCCCCCAGATGGGGTTGCTGGCGACCCTACTAATAAACTTGAATAATCATAATATCGTTGCAGGCATTGCAAATATAACTCCTGGTTCTCTTGTTCTCTGCTACTTTATATTTATTATATACGCGATTTTTAGCGAAAAGCAGAGCTTGAGACATACTGGATTTATCCTGTTAATTACTATTCTGATGGTTCTGACTCACCAGTTGACAACTTTTGTAGTATTTGTCTCTTTAGTTTCGATTTATGTAGGCAAATACCTGCACAATCATCTGTACAAGAGTCTTCCCATCAGAACAAACAGTTTTAATTATATTCTCTTCTTTATAATTAGCTTACAAACATACTGGATGTTCACGTATGTCAACCCGAACACCTCGTTTTTTGAAATGATTCTCAGTCCTCTTATGGATGTACTTCAGGTAGGAACAAGCTACTCAAGCCAGGAACTTATTTTAGGTTCCGTAAATAATCAAGAAACACTGGAAACACTCTTACTCCACATAAGCTACCTTGCTCTGCCGTTTTTCGCAATCGGAGGGGTTTTAGCCTGGTTTTCTCGCGGAGATGTCAAAAAAGTCAATAAATTCTCTATTTCTATAGTGGTTGTAATCCTGTATAGTCTTGCTTATGGAATTCCTTTACTCGGAATGAGGAATTTCCTGACAAGCAGATGGTTCCCACTGATATCGGTGTTTCTGGTACTTGTAGCTGCATCATATATGCTAAAATTAGTAAGCCTCTTTAACTCAAAAAAAGCAAAGATTCCCACAATCTTCATAATTGTTCTACTGTTTTCATTTGTGATGGTTACAACGCCAGGCATAAATAAAGACAATCCGCTTGTGGCAAAGGACACGACCGTAAGAAATCAGTTCAAAGATATCGAAATCCAGGCTATCAAAACAATATCAGCGAAATACTCAGGGAATATCCTAATGGACTCTCCATACGATAGCTGCCTTTTTTACAGGGACAGGGGATATGATTCCGGTAACGCAACATATTTTAACATTCAGCATATACAGACTGGAGAGATTGGTGGCAATCCGATGGTTTTGCTGAGAAAATCAACTCTGACAGAACCTATCTCTATTAATGATCCTGAACGCTATGGGGTAAATTCTATCCAGACGCTGCCAGAAGAGTTCTTCAACAGGTTTGAAGCACAAGACTATGCTCTGGTATATGACAACGAAGAGGTTTCAGGTTACATAAAGGAAAGAAGAGGAACCAGAAAGTAAGAGCCCAAATAGCTTTCGTTTACTTACTAAGAAATGAAAATAAGCCCATAACCATCTGGGATTCATATTTCAAAGTTGGAAACATTATGTCAAACTTTATCGCCAATGTATTAAAGCTCGTTTCAGGAAGTGTTACTGCACAGATCCTTGGTATACTTCTTGTACCTTTAATCACCAGAATTTACAGCCCAGACGATTTAGGAATTTTTCAGATATTTCTCGCAGTATCAGGCATACTGGTAATTTTCTCTACTTTTTCATACCAGTTTGCAATCCTGTTACCAAAAACAGAGGAAGATTCTGCAAATGTCGCTTTCCTCTGCGCGATATTAATTACCTTTATATCTTTACTCACAGCTGTAGCAGTGATCATTTTTCCCAAGGAGATTGAATACATTTTAGAACAAATCTTCAATTCTCCGGGAACTTCAAAATATTTAATATATATTCCAGTAATAATATTCTTTAACGGCATTTTTTTTGTGCAAAACTACTGGCTTTCAAGAAAAATACGTTTTGGAGTTGTAGCAGGATCTAGAATTTTAAACACTTTATCAACCAAAGCATTTCAGTTAGTTATCCCTATCTGGAATGTATCTCCTTTAGGCCTGATTGCAGGATATGTCATTGGATATGGATTTGCAGACCTGTTCATGCTTAAGGGTATAAAAGAGGACTTAGGGATCTTTAGGAAAGTTTCAGTAAAAAAGATGAAAGAGATGGCGATTCAGTATAAAAACTTCCCTTTATTTAGTTCCTGGTCTACACTTGCAAACACGATTTCGCCACAGGTACCCACCTTTTTGCTCGCATATTTTTATAGTACAAGTGTTGTCGGATATTTTTCACTTGCGAATCAGGTAGTAAATATGCCCATGGGACTTCTCGGGACAGCTATACAACAGGTTTTTTTCCAGAAAATCAGTGAGGTGAAAAACGGGAATGGGAAGGGAGACATGAAAATTATAGTTGGTGAGGTTTACAAAAAGCTAATTTTAATAGGAGTATTTCCGATGATACTCCTGCTGATCCTGGGAGAAGAAATATTTACCTTTGCTTTCGGAGAAAGCTGGCATATATCAGGCACGTATGTAAAAATCCTTGTGCCCTGGATATTCCTCGTTTTCCTTTCCTCACCAATTTCAACCCTCTATAGCGTATTCGATAAACAGAAGGTCTGGCTTACCTTCAGCATAACTCTTTTGATCTCCAGGGTCGTAGCGCTGGCTATAGGGGGGATTTACGGGAGTCCTGAGTTTGCTCTTGGCCTGTTCAGCCTTACAGGAGTTGTATTCTGGCTATGGAACAATGCATATTTGCTTAATCTGGCAGGGATTAATAAGAGGGAAAGCATAGAAATCCTTATTAAATATACAACAATCGGGATAGTCGTTTCGATCCCATTAATTCTGCTTGAAGTGTTCTCTGCTAACTTTTATATTATCCTCCTTGCAGCTGGCATCATAACGCCAATCTATTATGGCCTAACCCTTCATGATGATCCAACATTCCGGAAAATATTCTCGGCTTTTCTTGTGAATGTAAAAAACAGAACATGAAAAGGAAATAGAACCTCTTCAGGAAAATCAAATTTAAGAAAAGCTAATCTCTCACAGAGCTTTTCGGAAGTTGAACGTAAAAATTCATTTTATTTTATTTTATTTTATTTTATTTTATTTTATTTTATTACTGCCGTCGATTTCATCAAGAACTTTAAAATGATATGAATATTTATGTTTTCAAATGTTGACAACGTCTTCATAGATTTATATTTATTGTCAATGAGAGAGAATAACAAATAACGTTAGAAACTTGGCCTGTGTGAGCTGATTTTTAGAGTTATCATCAAAAATTCAATCAAAAATTTAAATGTGTTGAGAGATACTTGCTGCCGAATATAGCTAAAAATACAGCCTTCATAAGGAAAAGCAGAGTTTCATTCAGGAAAAAATCAATTAGAAGAAAACGATAAAAAAGTAATTTCGGGAAAATCCCGATTTGTATATTTTTTAAGAAATTTGTTATTTTTATCAATAACTTTCCTTATGAGTGGTTTTGTATAAGGTTTTCGCGATTGAATATTTTTTGCTCTCCATAGTCACACTATAGTAGGGAATTAGCTCAGGAGAAAAGCCCATAATAAAATCCGCAAATTTAGGAATATTTGCTGCCATTACGTTCATGTATTCGAAGTTTCGGGATTGCAGGTCAAGAAACTCGTGATAATACAGAAGAGCATTGGGACCCAAACGACCAAAAGCCGGGTTCAGGGCTGAAGTCCAGGTTACAATGCATTTCTTTCCATACAGATTTAAATGAGCTGCAACAGCCTCACCTTCAGGAGTCTCTGAGACAAACATGTAACCGATATCTTTTTCCTGAATCAGCTTAAATACTCTTTCGAAAAACTCTCTGGGCAAAGGAGGTTCTAAATTCTGTTTTTCGTAGACCATTGAAAGCAGGCGGTAATATGTTTCAGGATCATTCAATGCCCTGGTTTTAAGTCCTGCCTCAGTTGCAGTTTTAAGTTCCCTCCGGATTTTTCTTGAAGTATTATTATCCACATTATCTTTTAGATTGAGATAATGAGTATAATGCACAGTGGAATCCCATCCGTTCCACGTAAAAGGTCTTATATCCTCAAAACCTGGAGAAAAAGTAAGATGAATACTGTCAAATCCCTGTTTGCAGAGAAATTCCCTGAGAGGATTAAGGATTTCATGAGTCTCCTGTACCCGTTTACTTGCTTTGGAGCTGACACTCTCTTTTATAAGAGGCCCACTGTAGCTGGTCATATCACAGGTCGAAGTTGCCACTTTCAACATTCCCTTAATATTTTTAATAAAAAGAGGGCATCCTCCTACAAGCTCACCGTTTCTGAAACAACCATAGATTCTGAGATCCTTGGCAAGAACATCCCTGCAAATTTCCAGCCATTGGCTGGTGTGAAAGAGTGTACCAGGTTGAACTTTTTCTACAATCAGGTCCCATTCTTTGTATTCGGATGGCACCAATTCTCTAACTTCAATTTCGTCCATTTTAAGCCCCGTGCAAATAGATAATTATTATTATCATTATTATTATTATTATTATTATTTGTAATAAATTATAGGAAAAAAAATATAAGGCAAATTTAGAGATTTTAATTCTCGGCCTCGAGTCCTGATTTACAGACTCCATTAACCTTTTTCGCAACACTGTACCAGCTGTAATTTTCAGTAACATAACTTAAACCTTTTGAACCCAATTTCGTTCTCAAATCCGGATTTTCAAGCAACTTTAAGACACCTTCTGCAAGAGCACTCGGATTTTCGGGAAGTATAGGAAGCCCACCTTCGGAAGCTTCGAGCACGTCAGAGACGCCACTGATATTACTTGCAACTACAGGCTTTCCGCAAGCCATGTACTCATATAATTTCAAAGGAGATAGGCCTATTTTTGCGTTTCTTGCAAATATAAAGGGAGCGGTACAGGTATCACTTGCATTGATGTAGAGAGGCACGCGATCGTAAGCAACTACACCCGTAAAAATAAACCTGTCTTCAACTCCGAGTTCTCTGCAGAGCTTGATAAGATCATCTTTCATGACCCCGTCTCCGACAATAAGAAAGCGACATTCCGGAGATCGAGAAAGTATAGAAGGAGCTGCCTTTACTAGATACTCGACCCCCTGCCAAGGAGCAAGATTGCCCACAAAGCATACATAGGGAATTTTGGGGTCCAGGCCCAGTTGTTTTCTGCAGGTTTCCTGTTTCAGTGGTTTGAACAGAGAAGTATTTGCCCCATTGGAAACCACGACTATTTTTTCTTCGGGGATATTATAAACTTTCTCAAGATTTACCTTTATTCCAGGAGTCACAGCAATTATTCTGTCCGAAAACCCTAGAGCTTTTTTGAGGATAAATAGTTTGAGTCTGGCATGTGCAGAAAAATATTGATTTGAGAAACTGCTCTTTTTTCCTGGCTGTAAGAATTTACCATCTTCATATTTTGCCCTGAATAGGCTCTTTTCGTCCTCAGGAATACCGTTTAATTCGTAAACCATTTTTTTGCATCTGCTTTTACAGAAGAGTCCAGCAAGAAAGCCAAAATTAGGATTGCGGGTATACAGCACATCAAAAGTTTCGGAACCCAGAAGGTGTACGGAATTGCTAAAATAATTGACAGCAAGTGAAAAGAAACTTCCAGCGGGGACATAATGACGGTGAATGTTAACCGTGGTCGAAAGGGAGCTCGTGTCAGTAGTAAATATATGGATCTCATTGTCCAGTAGGGCAAGATTGCTCACAAGTTCGTACCTGTGGATAAGCGAGCCATCAGCCAGAGAAAGGGGCTTTACTATATCCAGAAAAAGCATCTTCACATTATCACCTGCACATAGACTGCTTTCTCAAAATATTTGCTGACATTCACTGTTCCCCCTTCCGTGCATCTCTTGAGTTCCGGCTGAAAGTTCCTGAAATTCGGGATAACAGTTTTGCAGGCCCTTGATTCTTGTAGTAAGCTCTTACTTCAAGGTCCTTGATTTTGTTCTCCCTCCTGATTGCCGAACCAAGATACCCCCAGCAGTATGCAGCGCCTGTATAGTAGGGAGATTTCACTGAGTAAAGAAACACGTTTAGCAGGGCCACAATAGGATTTTTTCCAAGGTAATAAGCCATCCACCCATTTTTGACATATCCATGCCAGAGCCCGTTCGCTGCACTCGTCTTACGCTTCTGAATCTGTACAATATCAGCATATTGCATGAGCTTCCAGCCTCTCAGGAGAGCTTTTATATTGGAAATCGAATCCGGAGATGGTTCAATCTGGTAGCCACCGGTCTCGACGAAGCACTCTTTTCTCCAGAGTCTTCCTGTGCCACGAGGGAGGTTTTTATCAGTTATTTCTCTAGAAAGTTTCCCGCCAGTATCGTAATACACTCCTCCACTTGCAATTCCGAGCGAATTATCTTTTTCAAATTCCACCAAAAGTTTTTCAAAATAGTTGTCCTCCAGAACGGTATCAGCATCAAGAAGTCCTATACATTCGAATTCGAGATTATTATCCCGGCAATAATCAAGTGCATAATCAAAGCCCTGTTTGCAGACATAACTGTAGTGGAAGGTAATGTCTCTTGGCCTCGGCGGTAGCCTTATGCTCCGAATCCAGTAGTAGCTGGCCTTTAGGTTTTCGAGAATATGTGCTGTATCATCCGTACTCCCATCATCGACTATAATCCATAACTCAGGTTTTACTTTCTGTCCTGTTACGGACTTCGAGACTTCGGGCAGATTTTGTTCTTCATTCCTTGCAGGCGTAATAAGCAGGTATTTTCCCTTTAAGTCAGAATCCGTCTTCCCACCACCTGTAAATTTCTTCTCCGCTTGTTATCCATGCCTTTTTTTCAGAGCAGTACTGCAGCACCTTTTCATACAGCCTCGTCCAATCTTTTCGGAAACTGCAACCGAAAACGAAATTATGCCACAGCAGGGTAATGACACCGTTGAGACTTGCTGTAGTATCAATCAGATTTTTTGTGCGCTCCCATGCTTCTTCAAAAGATTTAGAAGTATTAAAAAGAGCAACATCCATTATGACAAGCGGAATTTCGAGGATATTTATTTCTTTTTCTGTGTTAAGATTATATGGATTGAAAGGGTGACACATTCCGTTCCTAAAGCCAACTGAATACCTGTGTCCGAAAGTGGAATCATAGTTAAAACCGGCATCCGCCAGTATTTCCCAGGAGTCGGGAGTCTTAAACCTAAGGTAATGGTTGCGAAAACCTATAACTTTTTTTCCCAGAATCGTTTCAAGTCTTTCTTTTTCTTTTATTATTTTTTCCGGACTGTTATATGAATAATAACCCCCATGAAGACCAACTTCCCACCCTCTATCTGAAATTTCTCCCAGATGATGTTCTATGTCCTCTATATTATACCTGAATCGTATGGGATCAGCTTCTGAAGCGATGAAATAAAAAGAAGATTTTGCTCCAAAACTGGCTTCCAGGTCCATAATTTCAGAAAAATTAAGGTAAGGAGAGTAGTCCATACCCCTCAATTTCCACAGTAACTGAGCTATAGAATCCTTGAGATTCAACTGTTTAAGGCAATAAGCTGAGGACAGTAAGCTGTGAGAAAAAGATGGATAAATATCATCCACATCATGGGTCAAACAGACGGCAAATGTTTTCTTTTCAGGAAATTCAACCTTCATTCCATGTTCTATAAGATATCTGGAAACCTCAGGTTTAGAAGCATTTCTGAGATCTTTTTCAGAGAAAAGAAAACGCCTGTGCTCATCCAGCTTTTCGGGAGAGTATTCTTCTTTTCGGGTGAAAAGATCCCATATATCCTGGTTTTGCTTCAGTGACTCATGCATAAGTCTCATCCGAAACTGAAGATAAAGAAACTCCAGATTTTTGTTCAGGAAGATTTTCTATGAGCTTGACCATGAATTCGGTTACATTGATCTTATCCCTGAGAAGAGCAGCCCTTTTCAAACTCCAGGTTTTCTTAAGTTCCGGATCCTTGAGAAGTTCTATAGTTTTTGCCAAGGCAGATTCCGAATCACTGTAGTTAAAAAGCAAACCGTATTTCCTCTCGAGTTCGGAAAAATTCCCCATAGTTCCCGCAAGAGTAGAAATATAGATTGAAGGAGTTCCCAGGATTGCACTTTCAACAGCCATAGTTGCCCCTTCACCTACATACAGTGTGGCATAATAGAGTAGATGATGAATTTTTTCGGGGGGGACCCGGATTCTATATTTTTCAAATTCGTTGTCAAGTGGCCCTTCTGAGGTTATGAACACTTTGCCGAATCTTTCAAGTTCCTGAACAAGAGCTATTTTATTTTGGATTCCATGGTGGCCGACATCATGGTGCGCTCCCCATGAAACGAAGCGAAGGATTGTGAAAGGCTCACCCATCTCTACCCCCAGGTCTTTCAGAACCTCAGGACGTGGAGTAAAATAAAATGGGTGAAGGTAAGCCAGTTCGTGGTAGCCACTATACCGTATCTGTTTTTTTCCTGCATCTTTGTTATAGCATGATGGCGTGCAGATTATATCACAGAAAGGATAGGACAGCTTCTGGGCTATTAATGCATGTTCGGTGTCGTTAAAAATGATGGATTTTTTCCGCTGCATCCAAGCTATATGAGCTATAGGTGGCGAAAGGATACCCACGAGAACGTCAGGATCAAATTGCTTGGTGATTTTAAAAGTTTTAAACTCTCTTATAAACCACTCTTCAAGCAAATTAGACTTTCCTGGTTTTACTTTACTTAGAACCGTATGCGGAATTCCGTAGGCATTCAATAGCTCTATTACCACATCTTTATCCCGCGAGACTACCATTACTTGATGCCCTTTTTTCTCAAGATTCCAGATAGTATTTTTAAAAAAATGAACATGGGCTGGATGCCCTATATCGACAAGGACTCTCAACATTTCACTCCCCAATTAATATTTACTATTATATAATGCGCCAAGAGAGGTAACAGTCTGTCTGTACAAAGGGTACTTTCCAGATTGTGAAAGAATTGGTTTCAAACACATTATAAGAGCATATGAGACAAATTAATATCAACAAATCAGGAAATCTTCCTGCTCCCTTTATAGAAAGGCATGCAGTCGAATCCTAGTTTTTTCTCAACCCTAGTTTCGAACTTTTCTGTCAGATAAACTCCTTGCATCTCGCTCTACCTTAACAGATAGTAACTATTTCGGTCCAGCGGCTGGAGCACCCCTAATAGTAGCCTCACAAAGCTTAAATTTTTACATAAGATAACACTACTAACAAACAAAATTATGATTAGAAGATAAATAACTCAAGAATAAATAATTATGGAAACAAAGTTACTGAACTAAGATAACTAAAATTTTTACTGAAGGAATTTATGGGCATTTTTACCCCTATAAATCTAAAAATAAGCGTGATAATCCCTTTAATAATTTCACAGGAAAGTACACTTACCAGAATAAGGAAAGAGAGGTTATAAATAAAAAAATTGATGGACTTTTAGAGATTACTTTGTAAAAATTATTTCCATGCCTGCAAAGAGGAAACTAGCAACAAAACATATTATCAGAGGGTAAATTCCCATATCCATGGAATCCACCGAAAAATGATCTTCTTCAGCGGAAACCAGTAACATTTCCTTCATACCCAGAAGGACAATGAGCCCCACAACCGTTATCTTATAATATTCAGGGATTCCAAAATCCGTTGAGAGAAAACAGATGCCCAAATCAGGAAAAGAACTTCCCGTCATAAACTCTTCCATACCCATGCCAATCATTGAAAGTATTATAAATCCCCCAAAGTCTCTGTAAAGAAATTGTTAGAACTGTACTAAATCCTAACTATAGAAGGTATAAACATCTAAACTATATAAATATAGGAATAGGGACGAAAGCATTAATTATATAAAGCCTGATAGACTGGCAATTTACCGAGGAGATTCAGAGAGTGGCCTATCAAAAAATAAATAAGAATTGGAATTGATCACCTCTGCAATTTCCAATAAAGAGGTTTAATCATGAAAATTTCCGTTATAGGTTCAGGGTACGTGGGTTCAGTCACCGCCGCATGCTTTGCAGAAGTGGGGCATGAAGTAGTCTGTGTAGATATTGACAAGAAAAAAATGGAGCAGATAAATGCAGGCATCCCCCCTATTTATGAGGAAGGGCTTGGAGAACTTTTGAGAAAGTATGCCGGAAAGAGACTTATTGCAACCAATGATTATGAATCTGCAATCAGAGAAACAGATATTTCATTTATCTGCGTAGGAACTCCCTCAGCAGAAGATGGAAGTATAGACCTTTCAATCGTCCGCGCGGCGACAGCAAGTATCGGGGCGGCCCTTGCAAAGAAAGAGAGGTACCATGTAGTAGTTGTAAAAAGTACAGTTGTACCCGAAACAACTGAGAAGTTTGTACTCCCTGTTCTTGAAGAAACTTCAGGAAAAATAGCCGGAAAAGATTTTGGAGTCGCAATGAACCCCGAATTCCTCAGGGAAGGGAAAGCAGTTTACGACTTCATGCATCCTGACAAAATAGTTATTGGAGCAATTGACCAGAAATCAGGAGACCTGGTCTCGGAACTTTACCGGACCTTTGAATGTAAAGTCACCCGCTCGAATCCGTCAACAGCGGAAATGATCAAATACGCAAATAACTCTCTCCTTGCAACCAAGATATCCTTTGCCAATGAGATAGGAAATATCTGCAAAAAACTAGGAGTAGATACATACGAGGTTATGGAAGCAGTGGGAAAGGATTCAAGGATATCTCCGAAGTTTTTAAACTCAGGAGCAGGATTTGGAGGGTCCTGCTTTCCAAAGGATGTGAAAGCCCTTATAGGAAAAGCAAAAGAAATAGGATATTCACCCATACTTCTGGAATCCGTAATTGGCGTAAACGAAAAACAACCGCTTCTGATGATAGAAATTCTCCAGAGAAAAATAGGAGACCTTAAGGGCAAAAAAATTACACTCCTTGGCCTTGCCTTTAAAAACGAGACGGACGATATAAGAGAATCCAGATCTATCCCTGTCATTGCTGAACTTCTCAGACTTGGAGCAAAGGTTTCGGCTTATGACCCGATGGCAACCGCGAACATGAAACGGATTTTTCCGACAATTGAATACTCTGGGAAAGCTAAAGACGCTCTTGAGAGTGCTGATGCCTGTCTTGTGATGACAGAATGGGACGAGTTTAAGCAGCTGGAGTCTGAATTCGCAGCCATGAAAGGAAAGGTAGTAATTGACGGAAGACGGGTAATTAAAGCGAAAAGTATAGATTATGAGGGGCTCTGCTGGTAAAAACCGGCAGAAATTATTTTCCAATTTTATTCAGAGTTTATATAGTTTAAATTTTCTGCTCCTTAACCGCCTTATTATCGAGTCTACTTTTTTGCGAGATCCTTTTCCACAGCCAAAATTTCTCCGATATATTCAAGTATATCTTCCCTGAGGTTTTCGTTTTTAAGGGCAAAATCCACGATTGATTTTACGTACCCCAGTCTGTCCCCGGTATCGAACCTTTTTCCTTTGAATCTGCAGGCGTATATCATCTGAGTCCTGTTCAGAGCCCTGATTCCATCAGTAAGCTGGATTTCACTTCCAATTCCTGCCCCTGCATCTCTTATGCAGTCAAAGATTTCAGGGGTGAAAACGTAACGGCCAATCGCCCCCATGTTTGAAGGAGCTGCTTCAGGCGATGGTTTTTCGACAATATCCTCCAGTACATAAAGAGAATCATTAAGAGGTTTCCCCTTTATGATCCCGTAGCTGCTTAATTTTTCATAAGGGACTTCTTCCACTGCAAGCGTAGATCTTCCATATTTTTCAAAATTTTCAATGAGCTGGGCAGTACAGGGCTTATCATTCACAATAATATCATCCCCGAGAAGGACCGCAAAAGGCTCATTTCCAATGTGTTTTTCTGCCCTGAGGACCGCATCTCCAAGCCCATTGGGCTCTTTCTGGCGGATATAATGAATATCCACAAGGGAAGAAACGTCCCTGACTAGCTTGAGAAGTTCAGTATTGTGCTTCTTCGCAAGGTGCATCTCAAGTTCGGGAGAATCATCGAAATAATCCTCAATTGCCCGTTTTCCCCGGCCTGTGATAATGATAATGTCTTCAATTCCTGAGGCAATAGCTTCCTCTACAACGTACTGGATTACAGGTGTGTCAATAATAGGAAGCATCTCTTTTGGCATTGACTTGGTGGCAGGCAGGAAGCGGGTCCCAAGACCGGCCGCCGGAATAATTGCTTTTTTTACAGTCAAAATAAACTCTCCGGTAAAGGAAATTCGGTGAAAAGGTTATTATTACAGTTGAGTTTAAGTACTTTTTATCTATGACATATTTAATTTTTCCCTCATCGTTTACACAGCCTAATAGGGAGAATGAGGTAAAAATGTTTTCGGATTACCTGAACAAAGTACAAAATATTAATAGGGAAAGAAAGATTATTTGGAGGATTTTCCATGCCCGCAAAGAATAAAATACTTGTGACAGGGGGAGCCGGCTTTATAGGGAGCCACCTGGTAGACCGCCTTATAGAAAAAGGAAATCGGATTATCGTGTTTGATAACCTGAGCTCAGGAAAAATGGAATTTATAGAGCACCATCTTGAAAACCAGGACTTCACTCTGATAAAAGGAGATCTTCTTAACCAGGAAGCGATAGAAAAGGCCTGTAAAGATATCGATCTCGTTTGCCATGTGGCTGCAAATCCTGATGTCAGGCTCGGGGCTTCAAATACTAAAGTCCATTTAGATCAGAATATTCTGGCAACCTACAATCTTTTGGAAGCTATGAGGAAAAACAATATTAAAAAAATTGCATTTACTTCCACATCTACAGTTTATGGGGAAGCGAACATTATACCCACTCCGGAAGATTATGGCCCTCTTATCCCCATATCCCTTTACGGTGCTTCCAAAATGGCCTGTGAGGCCCTTATTACCTCATACTCCCATACTTTCGACATGCAGGCCTGGATCTTTCGTTTTGCAAATATTGTTGGTCCACGCAGCACACATGGAATTACTGTTGACTTTATAAGAAAGCTACAGGAAAACCCCAATCTACTGGAGATCCTAGGTGATGGCAAACAGGAAAAGTCCTACCTTCATGTATCGGAATGCGTCGATGCGATATTGTATTTAATAGAGGAAAGTAAAGAAAAGGTAAATATCTTCAATGTTGGCTCCGAAGATACCATCAGTGCCACAGAAATCGGAAAAGCTGTTACAGAAGAGATGGGGTTTTCTGATGTTGAATTTATATATACTGGAGGAAGCCGCGGCTGGAAAGGTGATGTGCCAAGGATGAGGCTGGGGATCGAAAAAATGAAAAATTTGGGGTGGAAGCCTGGATATACATCGGAGAGAAGCGTGAGGGAAACGGCAAGGGCATTACTTAGAGTTAACTAAGAGCCTATCCGAAAAGTGTTGTTACCTACTGTAACTTTTACAATTGACAATATGTACAACCGGAAAGGATGCCGATATTATAGGCCTATCGTAACTTTTCAACATGCGTTAATGACTTTTCGGATAGGCTCTAAGTGGAATGATTCCCATTCCAGTTTTTCCAAATTAAGTTTTTGTTGGCCAAACGTAAAAATCGAGATATCAGGGCTTTTACGGCCGGCATACCTTTTTTTGAGATTCTCCCTGTAGATGAAAAATGAAATCACAAATATTAGAGGTCACGAGAAATAACAAAGGAGTTTTATATAAATCTTAGAGATCCCAGTGGAATTGATTTTGCAGTCTACGATAGAAGAAAATATAAAATCGTTTTTGAAGGGCAGGGTAGATATACACAGTAATTGCTGGAAAAAAATTCTTAAAATCTTGAGAATAAAAGGTAAATTATTGCCTGGCTTCATTTTCGACTCTAAATAAATATCTTCGTATTAAATAGATCTCATGGTCGCTGAAGCCGCCGACCAAAAACATCACAACCAGATAGATAAGTAAACCCATACCTGCAATCTCAAAAAGCTCAAAAATGCTTGAGATAACGAAATGGGAAACAAAGATATACATCGCCATAGAGGACAAGATGCTTTTCGCAATGTCATGAAAATAAAAATCGAGTTTAAAATGTTTTAAGGAGATACGCATACAAAGCACAGCCAGTAAAAAGTAGGAAATTAAGGTTGAGAGTGAAGCACCGACAATCCCGACAGAAGGTATCAGAAGAAGGTTGATCAATACGTTCGAAACCGCTGCAATAATATTGATGTAAGTCGTAGCTTTCGTTTTTTTGACAAGGAACATTGTATTGACGAAGATCTGGAAGATTCCTGCCAGAAGACCGGAAAGGGCGGTAATCGGGATTACAACCCAGCCCGAAATAAAATCCTCAGTGGTAAGGATTCCAAGCAAAGGTTTTGCAAGAGCTGAAAGCCCAAAGACCGCAGGGATGGAAATAAGAAGGAAATATCTCAAAGAATGAGACATGTAAATTCGTACTTCATCCATTTTATTTTCATCAAATAGCTTTGATAGTTCAGGAAGAAGAATGAGTTGAAGAGGGCTTACAAAAAGTTGTATAAGGTTACCGATTGAACAGGCAGCCGAATATACGCCCACGCTTCTAAGACCGAGAAAATAGGTAACCAGATATCTGTCACTTGATTCAGTAACCCATCTTATAAGCGCATTGGGAGTTAGCGGTAGAGAAAATTGCAGATACTCCTTTATATAAGTAAACCGGGGGATAATGAATCCTATCTGAGATATTATAGTTAGAAGAGCAATCAAGAAAATGAGACCCTGTACCAATAAAGTAGCCGCTATTACACCAAGAAGCCCATACCCCATTTTGAGAAGAACGAGAATAAAAAATAATTTCCCAAATGTTTCAAAAAGGGTAAGATAAGAAAATTTCTGGATCTGCCTGAAGACCCTGAAATAAAAAAGAGATACAGGCTCGATTACATTCAAGAGAATCAAAAGAGAACCTGCCTGGATGAAATAGGTTGCCCCGGGATCCTTGAAACCGAATGTTGCAAGAGGTTCTGCAAACGTATACAGCAAAAAAGAGGCAAGAAGACCAGACATAGTCACGAAAAAAAGAATGGAGTAGACAGCTTCTTTTATTATTCTCGTTTCTGTTTCAGAAGATAAAAACCTGACAAGCCCCATAGAAAGACCCATAAGTGCAAGTGGGGAGATAAGGGATACTGTGATATTGATCTGGGCCCAGAGTCCGTAGTCATATGTTCCAAGGGTTTTTGTGATTATCGGGAGTAGGAAAAAAGTGCCCAGGCTTGTAAGTATCTGAACTGTCCCGATAAAGCCAACATCCTTTGCAAACTTTTGATATGACAACATATCACCTTAAAAGGAATCCTTTTTTAACGATTTATGATTGAAGAAAGTTACGAAAATAGTCTTAACGAAGATTTCTCTTATGATTTGACCAACTCATTATTCAAAACCTGATATTTAAATCCTTTTGGACGCTGATTATATTTCTCAGGTTCCAATCTCTCCGTAGAAGTTATATTTATAACCATAGCACAATAAGTTTTTTTCATACAAAATACCTTAATTTCGAATCAGAAAGTTGGAGATATCATACTTATATTCAGCGTTAACTTTAAGTTTATTTCGACAGCATTCTTTTCAACAAAAACCAGACTCCAACGAACCCAATAAGGGATTTCTATAAAAGATAAAAGCCTTTGTGTTTAGATAAATTTTTATAAAAGTTTGGAGGCATGTAGTCGTCTCTATAATATTCAGTCGATAGTATATATGTAGCAATAATTTAGATTTATGGAGAAAAGGAAGGCAAAACCAAAGTTTACTGATATTGCGTGTCCCAACAAGGCCTGTAAATTTCATGGTGGTTCTGGACAAGGAAAGATGGTAAATAATGAAACATATGAGATCAACAACGGGAGAGTTTGAAAATATCTCTGCCGCATTTGCTGCAGATTATTATAATGATCGTCTAAATACTTATATATAATTTAGGCAAAGATAAATCTGTCTTCGAATTAGCCTTGAAAAGATTATAAAAGTTTACTTTTTACTATAGGGTTCTCCAAAATCAGCGTGTAAACTGAGAATAAAAATGCTCATTTTAGGAAATAGATAATGACCAGAGTTCCCCAATAAAAAACACTCTTAAAATCCAGAAATAAATTAAATTAATCCCCAAAGGGAATCAAGAAACTAATATGTTTTCACATAAAAACTAAGTTCCGCTTTTTTAGGTGCATAACCTTCTCATGATATCGAATTGTATGCATAAACATAAGCACAGGAATTGCAGCTTCTAATTTCAAACTCACATTATCTGACTTATCAGACTGGTGGAATTAGGCATATGCGCCTAAAATTTGGGAACTCAGGTCAAAAGGATTCTTCTTATTAGAGAATTCTTAAAACTCATATTTTTTACCTGGTAAAAGGAGATGTCTCCCATCCGGCACTCAAAAACTTACCACTGGACCGGAAGTCATGGAAATCTCCTTTAAGGACACAAACTTTAGCTGTAAGCTAGATTCAGTTTTGGAACCTGGCTCACGTTTCCGCAGTCAGCACTGTAGAATGCGATATAATTATCACTTTCATTGCTGACTTTTATCAGGAAACCAGTGTTTGCGTACTTGCCGCTAACATACTCTTTTACAAGGTCAGTTACATTGAGCTCACAGTAACTATTATATGGTAAGTCGTCGGCTCTCAGAGTTAATGTAGCATATGGAGTGCTACCCTGTAAGACACCTTTCTTGTCATACCAGTCCCCGCCTGCGTTATTCCAGGCAGTGCCGATGTCTTTTTTATTCCAGCTCACATAACTGGAGTTCCAGGCAGAGGCAGGCCTGTAGACCTCAATGACAGTATCTTTCGAACGTGAGCTGAGAGGATAATACCAGAAAAGGGAAAGAGTTGCATTTTTCACCGTCGTGGCACTGGGGTATTCGCTCAGGTTAAATAACATAACGCTTCTGTACCTGCCAACACCGCTCATTTCTCCAACATCGATAAATGATTTATCCGAAAAGACATCCTCAGGAGAAGCTTCACGAAGGCGGTTGTCCTTTGAGCCAGTAATAGTTGCATTTAAAGGTACTCTTTTTGTAATAGTAAGCTTAGGTACATGGCTCACGTTTCCACATTCGAAACTGTAGAAAGCAATATAATTGTTACTTTCATTGCGGGCTTTTATAAGGAAACCTGTGTTTGAGTATTTGCCGCTTACATAATCTTTTACAAGATCAGTTACGTTGATCTCACAGTATCTGTTATCGGGTAAACTGCTGGTTTTCAGGGTTAATGTAGCATATGGAACGCTGCCCTGTAAAACATCATTCTTGTCATACCAGTCTCCTCCGGAATTAACCCAGGTAACGCCTTTATTTTGTTTATTCCAGCTCACATAGTTGGGATTCCATGCAATAGGCCTGTAGACTTCAATAACAGTGTCATTTGGCCGTGGAATGGGCGGATAATACCAGAAGAGGGAAAGGGTTACGCTGCTAATTTCAGTAGCATTGGTGTATTCGCTTACGTTAAACCATATAACATCCCTGTAGCTACCGAAGTTGCTCATTCCTCCAACATCAAGAAACGATTTATCCGAAAAGACATCTTCAGGAGAAACCTCGCGGAGGCGGTTATCGTATGCCTTTCCAGAGAAATTCCAGGGGAGTTCTTTTTCGATTACATTTATTTTTGTAGTATCAGAGTCATTGAGATTACCATCGCTCGCTTTAAAGAGAATATTGTACGACCCATCCTGCCCACCTGCAGGAATCCAGTTGAAAAATCCTGAATTCTCGTTGAGGTTTGCACCAGAAGGAAGGTATGGTGATGAATAGGAAAGTTTGTCTCCATCTGCATCAGAAGCCTTCACTGTAAAGCTCAGATTTTCTCTGATCTTAACGGTAATATTGGAAATGGATTCAATTACGGGAGCTTGATTATCATCCAGTTTAGAGGTCCCTGATTTTGATGCATAGACTGTGTTCCCATATCTCCCTATGTTGATCCTGTTTCCATTATTTTCAGGTTCATTAGAATAGTCAGAGGACGGATATCCTGCATCAATGCAAGGAGAACTCACTTTGTCTTTAACCCAGGTTTTTCCATTCCATCTTCCACTTGTTGATTTCAGGTGATAATCATGTTTTTTCTGGTCTGCAAATAGTGGGTTTACGTAAATATCGCCTTTCGATGTGCAGTTTTTATAGTTGCCTGCTGAATTATTGTAAAGACAGTTATTTTGAAGCACAAATTTATGTGTTGAAGGTAAGTAA
>NZ_JAVKPK010000040.1:0-33994 GCF_031461075.1 Methanosarcina baikalica
CAAAGAGCACTTATTTTTATCTAACTGTCAAAGCCAGGGAATAAAGGCTGACTGCAAGATAGCGGCCCTGAAAAGCCGGAATTTTTACTTCCGGGTTTAGTGTCTTTTGTACTGAAGGCCATAAAAGGATAAAGAACGTATCTCTCAATTAAAAATGAGATTTAAAACTTTCATTCGAATATTCGAGCATCCACAACCATGTGCAGGACGCCAGGGGAGTATTTTTTAATCCTGCGGGCCTCCAGAATCTCCACTTTTTTTCCAAGGGCGTCAGTAGCTTCTATTATCCTTTCCTGAGGCCTTATTTTGGCGAGCTTCTCCGGGACTGTTTCATGGTAGTGCAGAATCCCTCCTTTTTTCTTTAGAGCTTTTATAGCCGGCTCAAGATAATGATGAGTGGTCCCCACGTAACCCATAAGCACGCGGTCGGCTGTTCCTTCCGGAGCAACCTTCGAGCAATCTCCACATATAGGGACAAAAATATCCTCCGCTTTATTTAGCCTGATATTTTCCTTCAGGTATGCAAAGGACTCAGGATTAATCTCAATGCCTGTAATTTTTTTCGGCCTTGAATGGACAGCCATGGGAATTGAAAAATACCCTATTCCTGCAAACATATCCACAATTACTTCCCCTTCTCCCAGCCTGCTCATCCGTTTTCTCTCATTCAGGTTGCCTTTGGAGTACATCACCTTTGTTACGTCCTGCTTAAAAAAACAGCCATGCTCTTTATGGATGGTTTCTGTCCCGCTGCCTAGAAGGAGTTCTCTTATAGGCTGGCGGAACTGCCCTTCGATTCCGAAGTCTCTTACAACGCTCCTGCACTTCGGGTACATAGAGAGAAGTGTGTCTGCTACCCTTATTTTTTTGTCCTCAAGCGTTTCCGGAATGCTGACTATTATTATGTCCCCAAGGATCTGCCAGCCTGAGGGAACATTTGCAAGTTTGGCTTCGGAGAGGAAATCTTTAATATATTCTTTCAGGGACACTGGCTTTTTAGAAAATTCTGGATTTTCCTGTTCGGTTACCGGAAAATCTCCTATTTTTCCTATTGCAGCTTCAGTGACAGGGATTTCCAGGCAAGTGCCGCTCTCATCCTGAGTTTTTCTGATTTTTCTTGTAGTATCGAGGAATTTTCCGGCAATTGCTTTTTTCCTGATTTCTTCCCCTTTTTCTGGGGAAACCCGAATTATTCTGTACATTGGAATTGTAGGATAACCTGCATGAGATTAATGTTTTGTGTTTGAGTTCTTTTGTAAATTAATTTCTGTAAAATAACCGATTTGGTTTGAAGTACACTTGCATACTGAAAAAATAAACTAATAAAAAAGCATAAATAGTCAAAGACAAATACATATTTTAGCTGTTTAGGTTTCTTGGCCGCCCATTTCTGCCCGATTGGTGTTTTTTCAGGGCTAAATCAATAATAGATTCCTTTTTTCGAAGATCATAATAGAGAAAGTGCCTTAATGGTCACAGAATTACATACACGCACTGAAACTCAAGCTGTCAGGGTCGATGTCCTTCTGAGCTTAACGGCACACTCTATGCAGAGCTTTTGCCCTTTAATAGTTATAATATTCTCAACCTCTCTTCCGCAGCTTTCACATTTTCCCATGTTGTTTCACCCTTAAGCAGTGATTTTAATTCTCTCATAATGCATAGATATTCTCAGGATATAATTTAATTCCTGAAAGAAAAAATTTTGCCGTTGAAAAACTTATTAAATCCTCATAGTGGACAGAGAAGAATAGTCGGGTTTGCCTTAAAAGCCCCCTTTTTCTGCTTATTTGACACAGGCTCTCTCAGAACATGATCCGCAGGTGGAAATTGTATTCAGACATTTAATACAAAAGCCCAAAAAGGCATCAGGCCGTTGTGTTTCTTGTTGTCGGCTCAGGGTACGCCCAGAAATAAGAGGGGAAGATTTGAGGAATTTCGAGTTATACCAGTAACAAGCCGATTAGCAAAACCAATAAGAACATTAAACCATACGTGCCAACTATCATCTTATTTTGCTGCATAAAGAACTTTCCATTCAGATTATGTCCTATTATACAGGGAAGAATGTATATTTTCCAACTTCGTGGACCCTAAATATTTTTGCAGGGAAAATTATATTCGAAAAAAACTGGTCCTAAAGCCTGAGAAAAATGGAAACTTCTTTTCCAGGCCTGCAAGTAAGCTGCAACTGTTCTCCCTGCTAAGAAAAGCCCAAGAAAACCAGGAGAATTCTGAGATCTCTGAGGTTAAAGGAAACTTTAAACTAATAGGAGCCGCAAAGAAAATACTCGGCTCCGGCCCATACAACTTTTTTGCATCTGCGCTTCACGGTAAACCAGGCAGTTATGCCCTAGAAAGAACTCAATCCTTCTTAAGACTGAATTCCGGAAGCATTCCCTAACTCGCAAGGGGTAAGGATCAGACGAAGCACAAACCGATTAGCACTAACAAAGTAAACAGTACACTGAAAGTCCCGATTATCACTTTGTTTTGCTGTATCATTTTGTTTTGCTGTATCATTTCATTCTGTTGCATACGAACCTTTCCGATCAGGATATATTAGATAACTATTTATTTAATTGTTTAACAAACCGGAATCCACTTTCCTATGTATGCGAGCAGAGGATAAAAACATTCCTATCTGTATCAAAATAAGGATTTCTTTCAATGCAATCTCATATAAAACATATATTATACAGGAAATCTTTGTCATCTCTTTGAAAATTTGCTCCGTAAATCCGGGGGTTGATTACTGCTGCATTCCGATACCAGATTATATAAGCTGGAGATACATGCTTTCAAAAAAAGGAATCTGAGGGGAAATAATGGCAAAAAGGTTAAAGGTCGCAAATCCGGCCCGTTGCATAGGTTTCTATTCCTGTATGATGGCCTGTGCAAGAACCTGGTATGGTACCATATCTTTAAAAAACAGCAGAATTGATATCCAGACTCGCGGCGGAATCGAAACTCCTTATATTCAAATTGTCTGCATGCCTGTATCGACCCATCGTATATGAGGGCTTGTCCCGCTTGGCGCGCTGACAAAACGGAAAGGAGGAGGTGTCAATCTGAAAAAGAGATCTGAGACGGTTGCGGAAACTGTATATAAGCCTTTTAATGGGAGCCCTTCCATCTGGATGCAGAAAAAAGCAGTAATCTACAAGCACTGTGAGGTTTGCCCGAAGTTATGTCCCTATGATGTGCTGGAAATGATTGAAGTAGAAGACAACGGGGAAATAAAAATCACTGACACGGACCCGGCTGCGGATACAAGCCCGGTTAGCTCTACTGCGTCTCATAAAGACCTTTACTGGGGAAAAGAACCTGGGCCTTCTTTATATTCTTCGAGCATGAGATTGGTGGCAACTCCTATGCCCCCCATATATTTTTCATAGAGGTCTCTTCTGTCCTTAATGTGATAGCTCTGGCTGGTCAGGTCAATGTAGAGTACGTTTTTAAGGCCCTGAATATTTCCTATGATTTTGAGTTGATCTATGCCCTCGGGTCAAATCTAGGAGTAGCCGATCCCGAAGCCGTGCTCGAACTTATTGACGCCTGTGAGAAAGCGGGAGTTGATGTAATCAGCATGGGAGTTGTGCTTGCCTGGGCCACAGAGATGCAGCAGCGTGGAAAAATTACCACTGAAGATACTATGAAGCTCGAACTCTCCTGGGGAGATAAATCTGCATACCTCAAAGTAATAGACCTTATAGTCCAGGCTCCAAACGATTTCTATGTGGCCCTCGGCAAGGGAGTAGTCTATGCTTCAAAAAAATACGGAGGAGAAGATTTTGCCATTCAACTTGGAGGTCTGGAAATTCCCGGTTATCATACAGGGCTTGGAAATGTGGTTGGACTTAGTGTGGGCCCCCGACACTCCCATCTTGACAATGCAGGTTATGCAGCAGACCAGGCTTCACTTAATCGCCCTCTTTCGGATGAAGAAATTGTTGAACATATAATAGATGAAGAAGACCGCAGAAGTATCCTGAATTGCATGGTTGCCTGTCTCTTTGCCAGAAACGTCTACACATATGGAAATATAATCCTGGCCCTTAAGTCTATAGGGATAGATAGAACAGAAGAAGAATTGAAAGAATTAGGCAAGGATATTTTCAGGAAAAAATATGAACTGAAGAAGAAATTCGGATTCAAGTTTGAAAACCTCACTCTTCCGAAAAGGTTTTTTGAAACTGCTTCGACCACCGGGATGCTCGAGGAAGAAAGAGTTAGAAGAGCAATCGAGCTGTATAGAAAGAAAAGAGGAGTGTGAGGCATTATAAAGCAGTCACATGCTCAAAGGTCTGAAGAATAATTAAAAAAATCTGAAAATTGTGCTTTAAAGAGTATCACGGTCAGAGATCAAATGTTAGACGGTCAGAGATCAAATGTTAGACGATCAGAGATTAAACATGAGAGCTTTCAGATGGCTAGGAATTCGGCATCTGCAGTAATCTTTTCCTCAGCCTTTTCTCCAAGCAGCCGGTCCATAACTTTACATGTTACAAGATCTCCTGCTACATTTACTGCAGTCCTGCACATATCAAGAATCCTGTCAACTCCCATGATGAGAGCTATACCGCTTGTAGGAATTCCGACACTGCTAAGGATCAGGGCAAGGACAATAATCCCCACACCAGGGATTGAGGGCGTCCCTATGGAAGCTGAAACAGCCATGATCATTACTATTAGAACCTGAAAAGGTCCAAGATGTATCCCAAAAACCTCAGCCAGGAAAACAGTGGCTACGCCCTGATAAAGAGCAGTTCCGTTCATGTTCGCAGTTGCGCCGAGAGGGATTACGAACTGAGAAATAGAAGGTCTTACACCCAACTTATCCTCTGCGGTTTTGAGAGTAAGGGGCATAACTGCAGCAGAACTTGAGGTGGAAAAGGCAAGAAGCATGACATCCTTAATAGCCTTCAAAAAGTTAAATGGATTGTATCTGGCAACAAAAAAAACGATTAGAAGATTAAAGCACATCAGGAGCAAAAGGCTTGCAAGCACTGTGCCCAAATATACCGCCATTCCCATCAGGGCATCGATCCCAAGTTTTATAGTAAATTTTGTAAGGAGCCCGAAAACGGCAATAGGGGCAAGAGACATGCTCCATTTGACCACAGTCATGCAGATGGCCTGCACTGAGTTCAAGAAGTTGACCATTGGAGTAGACTGTTCCTTATCCAGAGAAACAAGAGCAATACCTATGATGATTGCGATGATGACAACCTGTAGCATTTCTCCATTAACCATGGCTCCAAGGGCATTGGAAGGAAAGAGGCCTCCTACAAATAAGGAAGGGAGATCCAGAATCGAAGGGTCAAAACTTAAGCCTGTGGAGGTTGCATTGACTTCGCCTCCCAGCGCACTTTGAACAAGATCTCCACTTATAAACCGTCCCGGTTGAATATAAAGCGCCATTCCCAGCCCTATAGCAGTCGCAATTGCAGTTGTCATTATAAAGTAAACTGCTGTCAAAAGCCCTGTCTTTTTGAGTTCACTCATACTCTGCGAGGCTACCCCAAGGATAATTGAAGCAAAAACAAGAGGGATAACAATCATCTTCAGAAGCGCGAGAAAAATATAACCCGGAAGAGCAACCCATTCTCCTATTATTTCTGCAGAAACCGGATCAATATACCCTCCAAGAGGTCCGAGAAAAAGTCCCAGAAGTATTCCAAGCCCCATGCTTATCAGGATTTTCAACCAGAGCTTCTTTTCAAGCAGGCCGTGAAGGTGACGACTCAGGCTTTTAAGGTAATTATTGTGCCTTAAATCCAGAGGATAGTGAATATGAATGATACCCTCGGCAATTCCGTTGCAAAGTACTTTCGTTTCCTCTACGAGTTCATGTGTGAATTCTTTCGGGTTAGGGATACGATGATCTTTGCCTTTCATGGGATCACATAAAAAAATGTTGGATAACTCAAACGTTCAGTTCCTTGTTTAGAAATTTAGCCTAATTGGATATTACTTTCAACATTGAATTATAAAAGCTTAGAAAAATACATAACAATACTCATGTTGAGCTGTTTTCACAATTATAAATATCCTTTCATACAATAATTGTATGAAAGGTTTAAATGCAATTTAAGGAACAATCGACGAGAATGATATGATTATAACCTTTTCAAAAGCCCTGTTGATTACGTCGATGTTTAACTTTGATATTATTTTTTACAAATTCTCTTTAGTTTTGTTCTTGCTCTATTCCATTTCCGTGATTTCAGGATTTGGGTTTCTGCAGTTTTAGATCTTATAAAAAATAATTTTTGAATTTTTTTCTTTCAACTGTGATTTTGAGATTGTACAACTTATCAGGTAATCCATGATAAATTCCAGGCATTTATTTCTGTCGAATACCCCGCAGCTTGCTGCAGGGATGGAAACTTCCCCCAGAACAGTTAAGATAATAAGATTTATCAATTCCAGTTTTTGTGTGTTATAGAATCGAAAGTGATATTGCAAAATATCCTCGAATAGTAGTTTCAATGGATCTAATTGAATAAATATATATAAATATAAATATAACTAAAAAAAGTTCCTTCAACTAAGGAAAACGATGGTTTGTTCTTTGTGGATTTCCTTGAAGATAGGAATCTTGTTGCTTCCTCCAAACTTGCGGAGTATTCGACTGAAATAAAACTCAGAGTGAAGAACTGTTTTCAGGTTATGCCGGGGAAAAATATTTACAAAATGTTTACAAACATTGTAACATGAATTTCGGATTTTTGATTTTTCCAGGAATGGAAGAGCTGGATCTGGTCGGGCCGTGGGAAATAATCTCACTCTGGAGCAAATTTGCCCAGGGGCCTGAGAAATGCCTCATGGTTGCCGAGAATCCAGGACCTGTGATCTGTAATAAGGGAATGTCCGTAAATCCTCATGTTATCTTTAGGGATTGTCCTCCACTGGATTTTCTTCTGGTGCCGGGCGGCGAAGGCACAAGCAGAGAGGTGGATAATCTGTCTTTGATTCAATTCGTTGCCGGACAGGCTAAAGGTTGTAAAGCTGTGTTTTCAGTCTGTACTGGCACATTCATCCTTCACAGGGCTGGTTTGCTCTCAAATAAGCGAGCTACTACCCATTGGGCTTCACTGCAGAAGCTACGAGATTTAGGTGACGTGGAAGTTGTGGAAAATCGAATTGTACAGGATGGAAATATCTGGACCTCGGCAGGCATTTCCGCCGGTATCGATCTGGCGCTTGCATTTATTGAATACATTACAGATGAAAAAACAGCGGGCAAAATTCAGCTCGGTGCCGAGTACTACCCATCCGGAAAGTCGTATGGCATGATGCACCAGCTTCCGCAGGCTCCTGAATATATGAGGAAAAGGGACTGAAAGTCCCTCAAAACCTTACTGCCACATAACCTCAAGGGGCTTCCTGCGGGGGATTCCATATATTTTGTACTGTGGGTGGCCGAACATCATTGCGTAGGCACTTTTCCGTCCTGCAGGCAGGTCGAGTTCCTTTTGGAGAGGCTCATAAGAGGTGGCAGCCGCTGCAACAAAGCCTGCCCAGCAGGTGCCGATACCGAATGCCGGCGCAGCGACATCGAAATGGGTGAGGGCGATGATAGCATCGACAACTGCAACAGGGTTTCCTTCAGGAATATGGGCAAAGAGCAGGTGAGGAGCGCCACGGCAGATGACATCGTTTCCTTGCTCCCACGCCGAAATAAGCATCGGTACGTAGCCGCTCATCGGATGGGCGGTGTTCAGCAGGTTCTTCATCCATTCGATAGTGAGCTCGGCAATTTTTCGGACTTTTTTTGGATCCTGGACAACCAGCCAATGTACCGGCTGACCGTTGCCTCCAGATGCGGCGTAGCGGGCAATATCAAGGACTTCAAGGATTTTCTCTTTTGGCACAGGCTCTCTGGTAAAATGCCGCACAGACCTGCGTTTCTTGAGGTATAACTCCATGTCCTCTGGAGAGACAGTGCTTGCACCGGTCAGCAGGGGAACCTTCTCATCAGGAAGGTTCAAGAGAAGAGCCTGAGACGGGCAGAAAGCCTCGCAGTGTCCGCAGTAGAGACAGCGTGAAACGTTTGCTTCCTGCGTTTGTGGGAGATGAGCCTCATCAGCTGAATCGATAATGCCTGATGAGCATACCTTTGCACAAATGCTGCACCGTGTGCAAAGATCCTGATTAACAATAATGTGAGTCATAAGTATCAAAACCTGCTAATAGCAATATATAATCAGCTAATATTTATTTACTTTTCTTTATTTCTCTACCTGTGAAGTTTCACTTACTCGGTCACTGCCTGCGCAAAGAAATAAAGGTTGCGTACTCTCTGTCTTTGTTAATTTCGTGGGAGTACATTTCTTTATACCCTTCAGTAATCACATTCAGAAATCTGGAAAATCTCTTCTCCAAGAAAAGTTTCGACCATTCCTTCGTTAACATCGAATCATTCCTTCTTTAACACCGAACGGCAGAGGCTCACCCTACTGTGTCATCTTTATGGAATATCGGGCCGGAACATTGACAGGGAAATCGAGGATCTGCATGACAACAGCAGAGTACGGGACATTTGTTTATACCTTTAAGGGTGTTGAGAGGAAATAAAAATCTGATTTTTCATCCTTGTCACAAACTCACAATTATTAAAATATACCAACTCAGACCCATTATAGCAAATAGTTGTTTTCAATCAAGAAGAATAAACTGCAGATCTATCTGACCCTTACAAGGTAGCTGTTTTAAGTCGTTCTTGTTACGCTCGACGTAGAGAGCGGTATTGCAGACAAAAAAGGAGATGGAAGAAAAAACCAGGAAGTAAAAACTGTCGAAGAAGCCGTAAAAACAAACAAAAAACGAACAAATCAAATTCTATCTAAAAAAATACTCTTTTTTCGAATCTCTTTTGGTAGCGTGTCTAATTTTCTGCAAATTGAGAATCAAATTTATTTAAAATTTATATCATTTGGTTTAATGACTTTTTGAGATTTATGATTTTACAGAACTTTTGGTACACTGCCCTCTGGTCTTGATGAAATCAAATATCTTAATCAATTATTTGAGATATTTCTATAATATTGATACATTTTACTTGGATATTTTGACTTTTGTTCATCATCCATATATTTACATGCTATTCTAATATTTTTGCAATGGAACCACCTATGCTCTCTAACAAGGTGTGAAAATTCTGCTAATAATACGAGCGAAGGAGCTTAAAATGGCTTTAAATTATCTCGGAGTTATTGCAGGCTCTGTATAACGAATGTATGCGGGATATTGACTACGTATATCATCTGTACATAAGGTGTGTATTCCCCGTGTTAATCCTAGAATTTTCTTAAGATTTTTATTTTTATCAGGTTGCCTTCTTTCGTTTCAATACAAACCCCACAACGGCCATAATCACAATCGCAACAACCCAAAATATAACAGTGAAGGGGTTTATTGTTTTTTTAAGTAGACTCATTTTTTCATCCCTCAAGATAACAAACATTGTTTTACTTATTCTTCTCGAGATTCGGGATTTCCACAGAATAAGGAGCCCCACACAGAATCAACCAGGTAGGAAATAAGCATAACGGTTTGAATATTAATTTAATCAAAAAATAAATAAACTTCGATATTTAAATTCTTAAGAAGGGAGAGTGAATATGGATGATGAAGAAATTCGAGTGATCTTCAAGTTTTCAGCCCAGGAAAAAAAGTATAATCTCCAGTTTTGATATTCAAGGAGATCTGTTTCTTCCCTTTCTGCTTTCATTAAAATCGGGAGGTTCTTGGAGTTATGCTGCCGGAGAGACAAACACCATTGCAGTAAAGGATGTGATCACTTATTATAATGAAGAAAGCAAAACTGGCTATTGTCATATCTTAACTATTTTACTATAATCCATGCGTCTTCGGTTAAGTGAGGAATCATGATAAATTGCCTTATTCCCAGAACATGTGTCCAAAATTTAGATAGACTTTGAACTGGAACAGGGTATCGATTTTAGGTAAAGAGGCTAAAATTTGAGGCCAATTTATGACATAAAATCGATAGCCTTCAGGCAAGAAAATTCCTTAACCGATGACCAATGTACTATAATCTACTCCTAATTACGCCATTTTGAAATCTGCATTATTGATATCTGAGCTTCACATTCTTTGTAAATAAAATGCTATTGGGAACCCTATCAACGTTGGGATCCAGAAGGAAAACATCCTGTAACCGAGTATGACAACAACCGCAATTGAGTCAGGTACCCCAAGGCCTGTGTAAAGAGCAGCCATCGTACTCTCCACAACACCTACCCCTCCGGGTAGGAAAAAGGCCATTTTTCCAAAGAGAAGGGGAAGTCCGTACCCTACAAGCAGGATTTCTGGTCCTACAGGATAGCCTGCAGCTATGAAGAAGAAATAAAGAGTTAACATATCAAAGCCCGTATTAATCACAGCCCCCAAAAGAGGACGCTGTAATCCTTTTTTGCCAAGCATCTCAAGGGCTGCAAAAATTCGACTTACTGAGTTTTCGGTTGAAGCAGGCGTATAGGTTTTATGCCGGACCCGGGAAAAGTAAGTTGTTATCCTGATAAGTATGAGTGTGAAGCCTGCCCTGTTTTTTATCCCCCAGTTAATTGCTGCAAGACCAATGCCAAGTAAAGCGAGGATCAGGAGAAAAGTAAAGAACTGTACAGAAGAAAGTTTGTGGGTTAACAGCAGATGTAGCATTCCAACCATAGCCAGTATCATTAAGATTGCATTGTTGAAAATAGCGGGCAAAGTGCCTGCAAGTCCTGCACCCTCGGCGCTTACGCCGTATTTCCGTACCCATCGATAAGTCGCTGCAGCATTCCCGAAGGTGCCTCCTGCCAGCATGCCTATGCTTGAAGCCGCTAGTGTAATTATAGCTCCTTTTAACACTGAGATAGTCTGGTTTACTATCCCTACGATTGAATTTATAAGATAACCGGCTCCTATGTAACTGGTGATCTGGGCGAGGGCAGCGAACAGCACAGCCCATAAAGCCATTGTTTTAATGACATGGAGAGACGCCTCAACCGAAGCAAGCTGGGGAATAATAAGATGGACAGCCAGCCCTACCAGGATAAGAGTTGAGAGATAGCGGCCTGCCTTTAAGACCAGGGGCGGGGGATAAAACAGGCTTCTATGGTCATTAGATTCATTTTTTAAACCTTTTGTGCGTTCATTCGTGCTAATAACCATTTAAAATCCTCTAATCCGGAACATCTTATTTCACCCGTGTTTTCTAGCAGCCCCTTCTCTAACATTATAAGTTGTACTGTTCCCTGAATAAGATCAATGTAATCGAATAATTTAGTTAATAAAACATCACAGCCTTTAATTATTATTAAGGATACTCCTTTTCTATGAAAGAGATTGTATATTTCCTTTTTCCTATTATTTATGCTGTTCTTAATGCAGCTTCTTTTGCTCTGTATGGAATAGACAAATTCAAGGCAAAAAGCGAAAAGTGGAGAATTTCAGAGCAGGGTTTGCTGATCGTTTCTCTCTTCGGGCCAATAGGTGCATTGCTTGGCATGCAGCATTTCAGGCATAAGACCCAGAAACCCCTGTTCAAATTCCTGGTACCTGCATTTGTAGGAATTCATATCTTTTTAGTGATATGGACCTGTCCCCAAGCCTAAATTCTTATATATTACATAAAAAAGAACATTTTTTGGCGTTTTGCACCTTAACCGAATCCACATGAACATTATTTATATTTTTTGTAAAATGTTTTTCATAGTATTTTCGTCATCTTGAGGATGGAGGGAAAACTCTTTGGAGATGTGCCTATGAAACTTGAACTCCTTCTTTCTGTTGAGGATTCTCCTAACTCCGCAGGTGTGGTAATAGACACCATTCGCTGCTGCAAGCTGGCACTTGATAGGGAAAGAGGCGAAGTCCTTTATTCGACCTATACTTTATGAAACATCCTCCCAAACAGTATCCGATGTTGATGCATGCCGCATGACCGAGGAGTTATTGCAGGAAATCTGTAAACAAGGTTCAAGAAAAAAGTTCAAGTAAAGACTCAGAATATAATTGAAATCTGAATATAAAAGGTTAAATTGAATTTTCCAGGAGAATCTCATTGAGAAATTTTAGATCCTGCTTTCGGCAGGTCGACATAAAAATCCATTCAATATTTCTATTGATATCGTTTTTTTCAGAACTTTTAAAATTCAATTTAAATCAAAAATTACTAAATGTTAACTATAATATAATTAATATATATTTATAGTAAATGAGCTGAATGACAAATAATGTTGGATGTATAGTCCGTATGATACTGTTTTTTAAGTGAACCTGCAAAAAATAACAATTAAGGATATTTAAATTTTAGAATGTGCTTGCTGCCGAATGTAGGTTAGATCCAAAGGGATTTAAAGAGAATTATTTGGATAATTCCTCTTCTACCTCTTTAGCTCCGGCTTCAAGTTCCTGCTTTTGCTGAGGGTCAAACTGAAGTAAGAGTGCCTGGAACTCTCCGATGTGCGTTTTCTCTTCTTTTGCTACATCCATAAGGACAGCTCTTATGTTCTCATTTTTTGTTAAGTTTGCCATCTGCTCGTAAAGGTTTACAGCATCAAGCTCGGCGATGATTCCGGCTCTGAGAATCTCTTTATCAATGTCTTCTTCAGATACGTTTTTAAGGTCCACAGGTATTTTGGATAACAAACTATTCACCCCTGCTTAGTGTATATGCAGGTATAATCATAAATATTTTTACTAAATTCGGGAAATTTTTTAATCGCTTTGTTTTTTAATTGTTTTAGTTCTGATATACGTGCAAGGTATTCGGATCAGCCATAGCTGATCCTGTAAATTGCGTTATTCTTATCATCCGAAACAAGCAGCGCTCCGTCAGGCATTACAAGGATATCCACAGGCCTTCCCCAGGCTGCAAGCCCCTGGAGCCATCCATCAGCGAAAGGCTCGTAACTCACAGGCTTTCCTTTTTCCAGCTTGACAAGGGAAATCCGATACCCTATCGGGATTTTCCGGTTCCATGAGCCGTGCTCGGCGATAAAGATCTGGTTTCCGTACTCTTCAGGAAACATTGTGCCCGTATAAAAGGTCATTCCAAGGGAAGCTACATGCGGACCCAGTTTAATTTCGGGAGGTGTGAATTCCGAGCAGTTCCGAAGTTTTCCGAATTCAGGGTCAGGAATATCTCCCCCGTGGCAATAAGGAAAACCGAAATGCATTCCCTGTTCAGATGCCAGATTAAGTTCGTCCGGAGGCGTATCATCTCCAAGCCAGTCCCTTCCATTGTCAGTAAACCACAATTCTTCAGTCTCGGGATCCCAGTCAAAACCAACTGTATTCCTTATCCCCCTTGCAAAAATCTCAAGTTGACTTCCATTGGGCTCCATCCTCATTATTGTTCCATACCGCTCGTCTTCCCCTTCCTTATTACAGATATTGCACGGCATTCCGATAGGCACGTAAAGTTTACCGTCAGGACCAAATTTAATATATTTCCAGCCGTGTGCGCGGTCGGATGGGAAACTATCATTGACCACGACAGGTGTCGGTGGGTTTTCAAGCCTTGCTTCAATGTCATCATAGCGGACCACCCTCGAGATCTCAGCAACGTACAGGGATCCATTCCTGAACGCCACCCCATTTGGCATATCGAGGCCTTCAGCAAGCACAAGCACCTTGTCAGCTCTACTGTCATTGTTCCTGTCAAGGACCGCATAAACCTTTCCCGCATCCCGGCTTCCAACAAAAAGAGTGCCGTTAGGACTAAGAGTTATTGACCTTGCACCCTCGACATTCTCAGCATAATAATCAATGGAAAAACCAGGCGGAAGCTTAATGCAGGCAAGCCCTGTCCCGTTTTCCCCGCAGTCACTAATCGGTACGGTTCTCAGGGCGGCATAAGCTACGAGAATAAGTGCAATAACTGCAAAAAAACCAACTATTATCTTTACCCCTTTCATTTCTCCACCACTTTGCTTGAAATTAATTCTCATATTCGTCACAGGAGAGCCTTTGCAGCCTCAATAAGTTCTTTTTCGGTCTCAAGACTTGCATATCCATGCCCCTTCCAGCGGATAATTCCCTTCTGGTCCAGCAAAAAGACATAGGCAAGGTTCGTATCTTCTATCCCAAGGGCTTTTTGGTAGCTCGAATAGTCTCCATAAAAAGTGACCACATTGTCGTGCTTCTCTACTGGAATCCCTCCTCTCATGCCTGAGTCGATCACCCAGGAGATGACCTTCCAGGCTTCATTTATCATTGGGATTTCGTAAACCAAAAACCTGCTGTCTTTTCCGAATTTCTGCTCAAATGGCTGAATCCAGGAGTCGATCATGCTCTGGGCACTTCGCACAAAAGCAATGCAGATGAGTGTCACCTTTCCTTCCACAATCTTCGGAAAGGTTACAACCCTGCCTGCAAGGGATTTTGATGTGATCTCCGGAAAAGGTTGTCCTATAATCTTTTTTTCAATTTTTTCTGGATTTGCACCCTGTTTTAACGTACCATGCTCCTCTTTTATAAAACTCCCCCCAATCAGGAACTGAAATAAAGACTGAGATTATTGTCCCTATTATAATATTTCTCGGCTTTGTAGAAATGCTTTTTTGAGCCAATAGAGGAGCGATATTCCAGAACAAAGCATCTCGCTGTGTCCCGCATCGTAACTCCAGATATCTCTTTGAACCTCAATATCGATGTGAATTTTAATTTCAAATAGGCAAACATTTTATTACTTTGGGAGTGCGGAGGGTCACGAATACCCTATCCTTTAGGTCGGGGATGAAGTGAACCCTCGCCTCTTTTTGGTTTTGTTTAAACCTCTATATCATCGCTTCTTTGTAAAATAAGGTTTCTTGGTACCATGGTTACAGGAGTTGGGAATGCAACTCTATATCAAGGAAATCTTGTCAAAGGATACTAAACTATTCCCCATAAATCGGCGTGCGGCCCATCAGCATACCCCATCCTTTAGGGTGGGGTGGCCGCATGCAATTTGATTTTTTACGATTACTTTTTTATAAAAGAAATTTTTTATAAAATAATTAGTAAAAGATTTCAAAAAAACGAAGTGTCTTATATTATTTGGTTCAATCCTGTTTAAGATACGTGTAAATTCTTACCTCCTAAAAAGAAATATTTTGAGATCCTGGACTCTTGAAAACCTGAGGTAGTTGGTGAAGAAAAAAGATTGCTTTTGGTTCTCTATCCTCGACTTTTATCTTTAGAAGACTCTGTATTCAACTATTCAAAGAATCTGAATCTAATAACTATAAATTAAAAAAATACCTCACAGAAGATGAGTAACGTGATGATAAACAAAGTACTCAAATTACTGCTCCTATTGATCTTCGTAACTTTTGCCCTCTTTGTTTCAGGCTGTACAGAAAAAGACCTGAGCGCAGAAGATATTGCAACCCGGATGCTGGAGAAACAGGATAGCATTCAAGATTATTCGTATACAATGCACACTACTTACTACGTCGGGGAAAAGGCCATAGAAAGCGAATTTAAAACCATATATAAGAAACCTCATATGATTAAGAACTTTATACAGGAACCCGGAAAGGATGAAGAGACGCTCGTACTTTCAGATGGAGAATTCAGGTGGACGTATGCCCCCGATACAAACACGGTAATGAAAACAAAGCTTCCCAAAACTCCGGAACTAACTAAAAGTGACTATCTGACTCTCATAGGGATTACCCTTAATGATACAAATGTCTCTTTACTGGGTCTTGAGGAGATTGACAGCAGAGAAACTTATCTGTTGAAGGCGATTCCTAAAGAAACCGAAGAAAACGCTGCGCAATACGACACAAAAATCTGGGTAGATAAAGAAACCTGGATGCCCCTCAAGTACGAGCTGTATGACAACAGTGGAAACCTTACAGTAAAAACCGAAATCTACGACCTTAAAGTCAATTCAGGGATTCTGGACTCAGAGTTTATCTTCAATACTCCCGATGGGGCTGAAATAAAAACAATAGGTTAATACTTTCACTCAACTTCCTCAAACCTTTTTTACATGTTTAATCCTATTTCCAGATAATGCCTGCCTCCGATTCTAAAACAAATGTTCCAGAAAGGAGAATTACTTTTCATGTGGACATGGACAGCTTTTTTGCGTCAGTTGAGATCAGGGAAAGGCCGGAACTCAAAGGGCTGCCTGTTATTGTGGGCTCTGACCCTAAAGGAGGTTCAAGAAGGGGAATTGTAAGCACCTGTTCTTACGAGGCAGGAAAATACGGGATCAATTCGGCAATGCCAATTTCACAGGCTTACAGGCTTTGCCCGGGTGCGGTCTTTTTGCCTGTAAACATGAAGCTTTATAAGGACGTTTCGGTAAGGATAATGGAACTTTTGAAAGGATTTGCAGAAAAGTTCCAGCAGGTCAGTGTGGACGAAGCCTATCTTGTGCCGGGGCCCGAGATCAGGAATTTTGAGGAGGCTGCCCTTTACGCTCTCAGGATCAAAGATGAAGTACAGAAGCAGGAAGGGATCACCTGTTCGGTAGGAGTCGGGCCAAATAAGCTCATTGCAAAAATTGCGTCAGGTTTTCAGAAGCCTGATGGGCTTACGGTTGTCAGGCTCGGAGATGTCAGGGAATTTCTTTTTCCGCTGCCGGTTTCAAAAATTCCCGGAATAGGGGAAAAGACCACCGAGGCCCTGGAAGGAATCGGAATAACGAGGGTAGAAGATCTTGCGAACTGTGATATCCAGCTACTTTCGGAAAGGTTCTGGAAAATGGGACTCCGCATGAAACAGATGGCAAATGGGCTCGATTTTGGCGAAGTTCGGGAAAATAAAGGCGTAAAGTCCATCAGCAGGCACGGAACCTTTGAGGAAAACACGAACGACCCTGTAAAGATCATCAGGTCTCTGGACATACTTGCGGAAAGTGTGCACAGTTCCCTCCTGAAAAACCGGTTCCTTTTCAAAACAGTGACCCTTATAGTGCGTTTTGAGGACTTTTCTACATATATGCGCTCAAAAACCATCTCAATCTGGACTTCGGATGTCTTTGTGATCAAGAGAACAGCCATGCAGCTTCTTTCGGAATTTACCGGGAGAGAAAAGTTCAGGCTTGTAGGCATAGGGGTTACAAAACTTAGAGAAAGGGACGAGAAGCAAACGCTGATTACGGATTTTTAATAGTAGTTTTTATTGCGTGCTATTTAGAGTTCAGACCTGCATCTGCAAATCAAATATAGAGTTAAAATTTCAGGCCTGAATCTGGTAGCGGACAGGTAGAGCTCTGTTATGCTTATATATTTTATAATAGAAAAACCAATTATATCCAATGAAAAAAGCTGTAAAGATGGCTCTGGCCCTTCTAATAATTGCCATCCTGACTGTGGTTATTGTTTATGCCACACTTCCATATTTAAATTACATTTTTGGGGCTCTGATACTTTTCGTTATATTCCGATCTCTTTATCATTTTCTCGTAAGAAGAGTTCGGATTCGGAAGCAATTCGCAGCAGTACTCGTAATAATAGTTTCTATCTTTGTTGTGTTGATTCCTTCTTACTTTCTTCTGAGTATAATCATCACCGAAATCCAGCAGCTTTTACTTGATCAGGCGTCCATTATCGCATCTATTCAGTCCGGAGGCCACTTTTTAACTAACCTTCTCTCAAGGCTGAAGATCCCTACAGACGTGTTCCAGACTAAAATAGAAGAAAGAGCAATGGAAATTGCCTCACAGGCCGTTAATTACACGAGCTTGTTCATTCTGGGTTCGATCCAGAGCCTGAGCCGGCAGTCAATTGGCCTATTGATAATGTATTTTCTGCTCTATTACCTCTTTACCGGGGAAGATTCGGACTTTATGCGCCAGATCTCTGTTGCAGTCCCGTTCAATGAAAAAAATACAGCTACTCTTCTGGATGAATTCAGAATAATGGTTCGGGCGACTCTTATCGCCAGCGGAGCAGTTGCTCTTGTCCAGGGTGGAATCCTGACCATTGTATTTCTTATCTTTGAAATCCAGGGAGCTTTCCTCTGGGGCGCCATTGCAGGAATTCTGTCCTTTTTGCCTGTTGTCGGAGCGCCTTTGGTATGGGTTCCTGCAGCTATTGTCCAACTTTTGCAGGGAGACTATATTGCAGGGATTACCATATTCGCAGCCGGTCTCTTTATAAGTGTTATTGACAACTTCCTCAGGCCCGTTATCCAGAAGAAGGTCGGAGAGATACATCCATTCCTATCCCTGCTCGGAATTGTTATAGGGGTGTCTCTTTTCGGGCTCCTGGGAATCGTTATAGGTCCGCTTCTGCTCTCTTACTTCGTTCTGACAGTGCAAATGTTCTCCAGAGAGTACCTTTCCGAAAGGGAGTGAAAATCTGCAAATCGAAATCCTAGGATGTGAGTCGTTCGGAGCAAGATCCCTTTCATGTGTTGTAAAAACAGATGATAGGACAATCCTCATTGATCCGGGAGTTGCCCTTGCACGCTTACGTTCACGCCTGTTTCCTCACCCTGTAGAAGTTGCCGCCGCTTTCAATATAAGAGAAAAAATTCTTTCTGCATTCGAAGGGGCTACAGATGTTGTTATCAGCCATTACCACGGGGACCATATGCCAATGAGTGCTGAAGATCCCTATCAGCTGCCTATGGAAGCTCTCCCTTCCCCTGAAGGGATAAATTTCTGGTGTAAAGGCCCTGATAAAATTTCTAGCCTGTCTGCAAAGCGCAGGCATGAACTCTCGGATTTTCTAGGTTTCTCTCTTCCAGCCTCAGAAGGCGTGAACTCCGGCAGTATGAACTTTTCTCTCCCCACCCCCCACGGAACCAGGGATAAGGGATTTGGGACTGTAATGATGACCCGAATCTGCGAGGGAGACGAGGTTTTTGTCCATAGTTCGGATATCCAGCTTCTGGACAGGGAAGCCGTCCTTGAGGTGCTCGCCTGGGAACCCACAATTGTTTTTGCCTCAGGCCCTCCTCTTTATCTTTCACACCGCGTTCCTGAGGCAGGAAAAGAGGCTTCTGAAAATGCTCTTCTTCTGGCCAGTGATGTGGATACGCTGATCCTGGACCATCACTTGCTCAGGTCTTTTGAAGGGTACAGGTGGTTAAAAGAGCTGGCCGGAAAAGTTGAAAACAGGGTTCTATGTGCTGCAGAGTTTATGGGAAAAGAACCTGAACTTCTTGAGGCTCAAAGAAAAACTCTTTATGAAAAAATGCCCGTACCTTCAGGCTGGCACGAAGCCTATGCAAAGGGTGAGGCAGGCTTTGAGGGGTATGTCTAACAGGCGCACCTTTAAATCCCGCGTTTTATTCTTTCGGGTTGCATGGGATGTAATTGTCTATATCATGAATCTTTTCGGAGCGCTGTTCATAGCAATCATAGAGTTCTTTTCCCCAGGCTAGAGCTCCGGGTTCAAAGCTTATAATATATTTTCGGTCAAAAACAGTATTTTTCGGGAAAAGGGCCATTATCATAAAGTTGTCTGCCGCCACAATCGCAGGAATCCTTTCACAGTCAGTGCAGACAAAAAGTTTAGCGTTTTCCATTTTAAGAAATTTATCGGTCTGTTCTCTGTAATCTTCAACCCACCTTTTCAGGACTGATTCCGGGAGGACGATCGATATCGGTATTCCCTTTTCAGCGATTCCCAGATAAAACGAAGGAAAAAGAGGGTGAAAATATGGAATTGCAGCTTCCAGCTTTTTTGCCATCCCGGCATTTTTGACATACTCCGGAATCATCTCAAACATGTGGTCTATTTGAGGTTCGATTGTAGTGCAGTGCCCAAGCTCGCTGATCCTTCGCAGGAGAAAAAGTGGAATCTTGCTCATCTCCCTGTCAGCCCAGTACTCCTTATTTTCTTCGAGGACAGAAAGAGTGTTCACAAGGGGTTTCATTTTCTCAGCTATGATTTTACCCATTTCGCTGAGTTTGTAGAGATTTTTTTCCTGAACTATAAGGTGTTGTTCTCTGAGCTTTTTCACCTGCGGCTGGATTGCTGTTGCACTGGCGTTAAGGGCTTTTTTTATTGTTTCGATATCCTTTGGCCCTTCAAGCAGGAGAAGAATCACATTCTTCCTTTTTTCAGAGAGGAGAATCAGATCGAGTAGAGTATTTTCCATGTCATGCACCTGGACCGGATACCTGTAGGCTTGCAACGCATCGGAATGCCGTAAATATTAAGAAAGATTCTTAGTAAAAATGAAATATACTTATGTATTTTATAAAAGTTTGAAGATTAATAGTTTATGTATTTTTCTCCTCAATCCATAAACACAATGCATTTCGTCCGGTTATTTTTCTTCATAAGCTGTTTTTTCCCTGAGGAAATCTCAATTCAGAAACTTAATTTCAAAATGCATATTTTCTTTAATCAACTATATACTCGCTATTATCTCAAATATTTTAATTAAATTTACTACTTCAGAAGTGCGGAGGGGCACGAATACCCCGTCCTTTACAGGCTGTCCGACAATTACTATCAGTAATAACTAAATTAGTATTAACTAAATCCTTCTTTTTCTATTTAAACGCTTTAGACACTTTCTTTTATACCTATAGGACTTACGCACTTGAAGTACCAAATCAAGTACGAGCAGCATCATCTGAATTCGTAGGATTTAGACAGTTATGTATTTAGTGTTGCTGTTTCTCTGTTCAACTGCGTAAGTCCTAACCTATTTAACCTCAAATGGAGTTGTCGTACAGCCTCTTTATGGTGGGGTGGTCGCACTCAATTTGATTTTTCATTATCTCCCTCTTTTATCTTTCGTTTATTTTTTATATAATAAATGTAACTATTCCAAAATGATTTACATTCATAAACTTTCTCATTTGAATATGAACTTTAAAAAAAATATATTATTGGAGCGAATCAATGCGATAATATCAGGTTGAATCGACACCAAATACATTATTAATAATTTTATTAGTTTAAAAAGTAAAATTAAGAGAATTAATAAGCCCTGAAAAAAGCACCGAAAATTAGGGAATTCTCTCTCTTACAAACAAGAGTAGAAGAATTACAAGATCACAACGAAACATTAAAGAAAGAACTTGTTTTTGTAAGGACTTAAGTACCTGAGGTACAAAATCATGTACAAAAGAAGTTATTATAGGGCACCTGTCCCCGGAAATGATTCGCTTACTCCTTCAAACCCCTTATATGCTTACCGTTTCCGGGATGTAATCCTCTTCAGTTTTCTGGTGAATGATTTTATACCCTTTTTATCTCTTATTCATGTCTTTGCCATATCTTTCTGTACTATCCGACTTCACATGTTCCCGGCCCTTACGCCCGAGGGATTTCGGAGAGGCTGCAGATTTTAACAGTATTAAGAAAATCTGCAAGTACTTCTTAATGCTCTCAAGCATAAATAATTATTTGTTAAAAAAGTAACAAGTATAGTAGATAATACCAGATTTTTAAGTACCAGATTTACCGACCCATGGAAAGCCTGGAGATAGTCGATATCAATCTGTATCAGGCCCTCAGGTTTTCCATCAGCTCTACCTATACATCCATTTTTCGACTTGCTTTTCTCAGGGCTTTTCTCCGGATTTTTTGACCTGTCGGGTTACATCTTCGATAATACCCTGAAAATGGGTCACTTCTCCGTCCTCATTTCTCTGGATAAAGGTTTTTTCCTCTACCCAGCGGACTTCGCCTTCCTTAGTCAGGATACGGTACTGGCGGTAAAACTCCTTACCTCCTTCTTCACAGTTTTCCTCAAGCTCGAGTTCCACAAGGAAAAGGTCTGCTGGGTGAATAATCTTCCCGTAAAGGATTTTTCCGGAAATGAAGTCCTCAGAAGCATACCCGAACTGCCTGACATTCTCAGATACATAGAGGGTGGGCCAGTATTTTTCAGCCTTCCAGAGAAAAACTATCATCGGACTATTGTTAATTACGGTTTCGAGTGCTTTCTGCCGCTCAAGCAGGGCTTTTTGCTTTTCCATAAGAGCTTTCTGGCTTTCAAGGGCGTTCCTGAGCGCCTTTTTGTTTTTAACCTCAGGAGTAACGTCCCTGACTATGCCCTGAAAACTGGTTACATTCCCCTTTTCATCGCGCTGGATAAAGGTTTTTTCTTCTACCCAGCGGACTTTTCCCTTCCCGGTAAGAATTCTATACCGCTGTACGAAGCTGTCTTTTTCAGTCTCGCAGCATCTGGTAAGTTCTTTTCTAACCCTGTCTATATCCTCGGAATGGACTATGTTTGCATACATTATCCTTCCTGTGAGGAAATCTTCTGCGCTGTATTCAAGCTGGGTTACATTTTCGGAAACGTATTTGGCAGGCCAATTCTCGTCTGGGGTCCAGAGGAAAGCCATAACAGGGCTGTTATTAATTATGGTTTCCAGAATTTGCTGCCTTTTCAGTGCTTCATCAAGAATCATTTCGTCACTTTCAGCTAATTGATTGAATCCCATAGTTATCACCTCTCCAAAAACCCTTCCGGATCCAAAATCCTTTAACTGCTTCAGCTAAAATGCACTTCTCAAATCCTCAAGCAATATATAATATATTTTGACACCTTATAAATGATGTCTTTCTGTGCACGGCAGGAATATTATGGGCTCTAAAATCACAACAGGAAATGAGAGTATTGGAGAAGGGAGAAAGTCCGCAGAAAAGGCACCCGATATTATACAGCAGGCCAGGAAAGAATACGGGAGATATTTCGGTATATGCGGTTCATACCATCACCTTAAAGCCTGTATCTGTAAAAGCTGTCCTTCCTATTCCGACGGTGCAGGGATGTTCTGCTCCAGGAACAAATGTCCGGTGCAGGGGAAAAAAGAAGGCTGTCTCTGTGAAGCCTGCGAACTTTTCAGGAAATTCCGACTTGAAGGCGAATACTTCTGTCTTCAGGCCGAAAAACCGAAGTTCTCCGGAGAAATGTCTTATGCTTCTCTGAACAGGTGCAGGAATTCTCTTGATCACGAGACCAGAGTTTGCGTACTGGGAGAAACGGAACGTGTGAATAAATAAATCAATTTTCTCATTATTTCATTTGAAGTTTTAATGTAATTAAAGTCCCATTGAAATATTTAATATGCTCAAAAAGTCTCATCGTTTGAGCTCTGTCCATCAAGTCTGTCATAGCTCACTGACTTTTCAAATGCGTAAGTGGCATTCCTGTTCCTACCTTTTTTGAAAAAACTCCACGGGTTAGGCTAAATAATTCCGGATCTATAAAAAATATCCGATTCGAATTCAAGATTCAGTTGTTCTCTTTAGGCACTGAAGGGAATTTCGGATACTTATGGAGGTATAAAAATGGCAACTAAAGAGGAATTAATTCAGGAGCTTTCTGATGCAGTCATCTCCTGCAAGAAGGATGCAGTACTTGCTGCTGTTGAAAAAGCAAAAGAGGTTATGGAACCCGCTGAGATTATTGACAAAGGGCTTTCTGCAGGCATGAACCATGTAGGGGTTCTTTTTGAGAGAGGCAAACTTTTCCTTCCCCATGTGATGATGGCTGCTGATGCAATGACAGCAGGGGTTAAGTTTCTTGAAGCCGACCTTCCGGCAGGAGAGAAAAGTAAGAAACTTGGAGTAGTTGTAAACGGTACTGTTGAAGGCGACGTCCATGATATTGGCAAGTCAATCGTTTCAACCATGCTCCAGTCTGCAGGTTTTGAAGTTTACGACCTTGGCAGGGATGTCCCTATCCGGAATTTCGTAGAAAAGGCAAAAGAAGTGAATGCTAACATGATTGGGCTCTCAGCTCTTATGACCACGACGCTTCAGGGGCAGAGAGAAGTCATTGACCTGCTTAAAGAAGAGGGCATGAGGAGCAAAATAAAGGTCATGGTAGGAGGCGCTCCTGCAACTCAGGCCTGGGCCGAGAAAATAGGCGCAGACTGCTATGCCGAAAACGCAAGCGAAGCTGTTGCAAAGGCAAAGGAACTGCTGCTCTAAACTCGAATTTTATTTAAATTAAGTCTATCTAAGTCTATCTGAAGGATGGAGGATAAAAAAATGGCAACTGAATATGCTTTGCGGATGGGAGACGGCAAACGTGTTTTCCTTACGAAGGAGAAGATTATTGAGGAGCTTGAGGCAGGTGTAGCAAATGCTGCCGACCTTGGCGAAATCCCTGATCTTAGTGCTGATGAGATCGACAAGCTTGCAGAAATCCTTATGATGCCCGGAAAATCTGTCAGCGTCGAGCATGGTATGGAAATTCCTGTAACGCACGACATCGGCACTATCAGGCTTGACGGGGACCAGGGGAACAGTGGAGTAGGGATTCCCTCAAGCCGGCTTGTCGGCTGCATGATGCACGAGCGGGCTTTTGGTGCCGACACAATGGAACTCGGACACATTGACTACAGTTTCAAGCCGGTAAAACCCGTTGTTTCAAATGAGTGCCAGGCAATGGAAGTCTGCCAGCAAAACATGATTATTCCATTGTTCTACGGTGCAATGCCCAATATGGGACTTTATTACAACCCCGATGGTCCATTTGAAAATCCCGGCGACCTTATGAAGGCTTTTAAGATTCAAGAAGCCTGGGAATCCATGGAACACGCTGCAGAACACCTTACAAGAGACACTGTCTGGGTCATGCAGAAACTCTTTGCCTCCGGGGCAGACGGAATCAACTTTGACACAACTGCTGCAGCAGGCGATGGGGACTTTTACGGCACGCTTCATGCTATCGAGGCCCTTCGAAAAGAGTTCCCTGACATGTACATCGAAGCCGGTATGGCAGGCGAAATGGTGCTCGGTATGCATGGCGGGCTTCAGTACGACGGCGTAACCCTTGCAGGGCTCTGGCCACACCAGCAGGCCCCGCTTGTTGCAAAAGCAGGAGCAAACGTTTTCGGGCCGGTTGTAAACACAAATACAAGCAAGACCTCAGCCTGGAACCTTGCGCGGGCTGTTACTTTCATAAAAGAGGCAGTAAAGGTTTCGACCCTGCCCTGCCACGTTGACATGGGCATGGGGGTTGGCGGAATTCCGATGCTTGAGACTCCTCCGATTGATGCCGTTACCAGGGCAAGCAAGGCAATGGTTGAAATTGCAGGCGTAGACGGCATATAGATCGGGGTCGGCGACCCATTGGGTATGCCGATTTCCCACATAATGGCTTCCGGAATGACAGGAATAAGGGCTGCCGGCGACCTTGTCGCAAGGATGCAGTTCTCAAAGAATATGAGGATAAAAGACGCAAAAGAATACGTGGCAAAGAAACTCAACGTCGACACCATGGATCTGTCAGACGAGCATGTCATGCGCGAACTGCGTGAAGAGCTTGACATCGGTGTCATAACCTCAGTTCCTGGCGCTGCAAAAGGTATTGCCGCAAAGATGAACATAGAAAAGTTGCTCGATATCAAGATAAATTCCTGCAACCTTTTTAGAAGACAGATACAGTAAACAGAAAACTCCCAAATATCTGCAAAGATGCGGAGAAGCGGGTATGAATCTCCTGTACACTTGAATCAGGATAATTCCTGATAAAGGATTATATTTTTTCAGGATTCTCCCGCTTTTTCCGTTTGCAGGCTTTTATAAGTCGATTTGTGCTGCAAGAGCTGTGCGAATCGTCGGTTAATCTAACTAAGGAAATTAGAGGAGTGTGCGTTTAAAATGAGCGACGAAAACAGTGAAAACGGAGGGCTCCAGCGGACAATCGATTGGAAACAGGGACTTGCAATTGCCCTGGGCGTGCCTGTACTGATCCTGCCGTCCATAGGTTACTTTGCAAATTATGTCTGGGCCTTTGCAATCATTATCTGGGCACTATCTGTCTTTCAGGGTTTCATGCAAAACTTTGCCTATGGGGAGCTTGCCACAATGTTCCCGAAAGCATCCGGACTTCCTGGGTATGCTCAGAGTGTCTTTACGAGTCAGGATGCAAACAGGAAATATGACCGCAGCAAATTGCTTGGAGGTTTCAGTGCCTGGAGCTACTGGTTTGCCTGGAATCCGGTCCTTGCAATCTTTTCAATCCTTATCGGGAGTTATCTCAAAGGCCTGATCCCTTCATTTGCAGGAGTGCCTGACCTGGCCCTTTATCTCGCGTCCGGTGCGGTCGTATTCGTACTTCTTATCCTGGTCAATTATCGCGGGCTCTCGGGCGGAGCAACGCTTGGGTATATTCTTGCAGTGCTTTCTCTTGCCCCTCTTATCATTATTTCCCTTGCTCCCTTTATAACCGGAGACTTTGAAATTAGCAATATCACCGGTGCGTGGCTGCCTGCAGACTGGAGCTGGGATGTGCAGCATATCCTGATCCTGCTGGGGCTTATGGCGATGGCTCAGTGGAGTGCCTGTGCCTGGGAAACCGCAGCAATTTACGGGCCTGAATATAAGCACCCTAAATCCGATGTCCCAAAAGCCCTCTTTATCTGCGGCTCAATCTGTCTTGTAACCTTTATCCTGGTTCAGGCAGCCTGTACGGGAACTCTGGGAGTTGAAGGAATCCTGAACGAACCATTCTCTCCTATGCTGCCTATGGCTCAGATGACCCTTGGCCCCATTGGTGGATCTCTCACAATCCTTATGTTGATTGCGGCAATGGTCCTGATCATTCAGACAGCATTTCTCGGAGCTTCAAGGGCAATGTATTCTATGGCTGAAGAAGGAAATCTGCCAAGGTTCTTTGGAAAAATGAATCCACATGGAACTCCTGTTAACGCAATGATTGTCATTGCCCTCTTCAATATGGGTTTCATCTTTCTGGGAACCCCTTCAGCCATACTGGCTGCATCAGCCATAGGTTATGTTTGCGCCAATGGGATCAGTCTGCTTGCATATGTTAAGGCAAAATTTGACCCGAGGTTCTCGAAACTTGAAAGACCGTTTAAAGCCCCGGCAGGCTGGCAGTATGTAGCCTTTTTGTTTGGGATCTTTAACCTGCCTTTATGCCTGATCGGCGTGATTTACCTTAACAGCCTTGAAGTAGGCTGGACTTCAACAATAGTAGGCTTCGTGGTGCTTGCCCTTTATCTTCCGCTCTGGTACTATTCCCAGAATGAGAGTCGAGCAATTTTAGAGAAGAATAATTCTCAATCGAGCGAGTCCACGATGTGATAGTCGCGAAGGTAAGGTTACGAAAAATTTATACTGCTCCCCTTTCCCGGTAATCGGTTCAGTTTGTGAGACGGTAATTTATTATTGAATTATGAGTCCCTGTTCCGGGTGCAAAAAGGGGCCGCAGGAAACATGTGGTTACAGGAAATATATAATCCCTATATAGTCCTGCAACTCCATGTTAATTTTGTTATATCAAGAAAATAAGGCAGTTTTATATTTTTTCTTTATTCTACGGAAAATAGCCTGATCCGGTTGGAAATGAGGTTTTCAATCAAGCCATTTAAAGTATCACTTCCAGAATTATGGGAACTTACAGTACAGTAGATAGAGAAGAAGGCCTGAAGATCCTTGAGAACTAGCTTGTCAAAAACCCTTATCTTCTGGGAACCTATTTTGCTTTTGAGCCCAATGCCTTTGAAGGGAGAGATTAAGAGTATAGAATAAAGTAAAGGCAGGAAACCCTGTTAAATGGTTTTCACTTGTCGTAGGGGACGACGCATAGTCTTTCCTGAAGGAATAGACTTCAGAGAAACGGACTCTTCTGGGTACGCAGCTTGTGACCAATCTTGTGGACCCGATCGAGAGCAGCATTGAACTTGATACAGGCAGAAGAACTGAGTTCAGCAATAAAAAGAGAAAAATCCATAAGACTAAAAGATTCTCGTAGCATCGTGAAATATGTCTGGTTACGGAGGCACCTAAAAGCTGTAACATTCCCACATACCACAGCTCTCAGGTACATTTTATAATGCATTTGCCGGGGTTCGGAGCAGAGAAAATTCCCGCACACTAAGCCTGAAATTTTCCTTTTTAGCTCATTTGATTTTTTTTCTTTCGAGGATGCGATAATTTTTTAGTCCGTTTTTAGTGCCATTTTGAATCCGTTTTTAGTGCCACTTTGAATCTGTTTTTAGTGAGCATTTTGAATCTGTTTTTAGTGAGCATTTTTAGTCCGTTTTTAGTGCCATTTTGAGTCTGTATTTTAACCTTTTCTTAACAAATGCTCATATTTATTCAAGCGATTTGCCTTTGTTGGATTGGTTTTAGCTCGCTAGCAACTGGTTTACTAATAGCTTCGATATTATATAGCCCAACCCACGTAGCTCTTTCGAAGCTTTCAGGTAAAAGAAAGAGCTGTATGTAAATTCTAAAGTGAAGTGATTTTTCAATGCTTTTAAAATTTTTAATTAGCTTAACTAAGGCTTAATGTCTTTTTCAAAATTAGCCCACCTATCAAATATATTTCTAGATTTAACATAATCTTTTAATAAAAGAGTTTCTAATAAATATGGAATAGCAATGAGTTCATCTTTATGCGATACTATCTGGCTTTCTGAAAAAAGGAAAAACCTCCTTCTCTTGCTTATGGAAGGGTCCCGGGACATCGATCAAATAAAAACTTCTCTCAACGTAACTTCAAAAGCGATGATGCCTCAGATTAAAATCCTTAAAAAGCAGGGGTTAATTCTTCAGAAAGAAGACACTTATGTGCTTTCGGAGATTGGAAATCTTGTTGTAGGAAACATGCTTCCCCTCCTGAACACACTTGAAGTCCTCGAAGAAAATAAGGAGTACTGGGCAAGCCGGGACACAGGGGTCATATCTCGTGAACTATTCATGCGGCTTGGAGAACTGGGGGAATGTATGGTAATCGAACCTGACCTGAACCACCTGTTCGATCTTCCAAGGGAATTTACTGAAAATCTTATAAAATCCAGATGTATTATGAGTTCTCTTTCTTACTATCATCCCCTCTATCCGTCTCTTTATTCCAGGCTTGCAAAAAGCGGGGCTGAAATGGAAATAATGCTTACAAAAGCCGTATTCGAGAGACTGAAAAGTGATTTTGAGGATGAACTCGAAACCCTGCTTAATTCTAAAAATACTGTTGTTAGGATCTGCGAGGAAACCCTTCAGCTTCCGACAATCGCTGTTACTGAAAAGTTCATGTATCTCTGCCTTTTCAATAAGCAGGGAAAATACGATCATAGAAAAGTAATGAGTTTCGATGAAAGTGCTCTGTGCTGGGGCAGGGAGCTTTTCCTGCATTATAAAGAACTGTCCCGAGAAGTGGTCGAAATTTAAAGGATACCTGAATCTTACCGGTAGAATAAGAGCAAGTTCCCATCTGCTTTATCCCTTTATAACTGGCTGGAGTTTAAGACTATGAGATTTAAAAATTTCCCCTTGAAATCAAAGCTAGTTATCTATATCGTGGTTGGGGTTTTTCTCATTCTCACAGTCTCTACTGCTGTAATTATCAGTACAGTAACCTCTCAGGAAAAGAAACTGGCTTACCAGAAATCAATTGAAATGGCAAGCAGTTATGCAAATCAGTTTGATGCTGATATGAAAGGCAGCAGGGCAGTTGCAAAGACTCTTGCTCTTACAATGGAAAATTACAAAGCTTCCAACAGGAGTGAAGTAATTGGTATTCTGGACAATATCCTAAGAAAAAATCCTAATCTTATAGGGACCTACGTGGCGTATGAGCCGAATGCTTTTGACGGCAAAGATGGGGAATATGTCAATACCTCCGGGCATGATGCAACAGGCAGGTTTGTCCCTTACTGTAATAATATCAAAGGCCGCATTATGGTCGCACCCCTTATGCGCTATAATTCTTCCGATTATTACCAGCTGCCCAAAGCAAGAGGAGAAGACGTCTTAACAGAGCCTTACTTTTATGAAGGAATATTCATGGTAAGCCATGTTTCTCCCATTTTCAGGGATGGGAAATTTGTCGGGATAGGGGGAGTGGATGTCCCTCTTGAATATGTTGACGAGGTAGTAAGCAAGGTCCGGGCTTTTGATACAGGATATGCTTTCATGGTAAGTAATACCGGAGTCCTGCTTTCTCACCCTACGCGCAAAGACTGGATTGGAAAAAAAACTCTCTATGATTTTAATTCGAAAGAAATAGCCAATGCTGCAAACGATATAAAAAAAGGAATAGGCGGATATCTTGAGGTAAGGGACTCCACTACAGGCAAAACCGTTGTAATGTTTTACGAACCTGTTCGAACCGGAAATCTCGCTTTCGTGCTTGTAATTCCGAAAGAAGAAATGCTTGCAGGTGTTTTCGACCTCCGGAACAGGCTTCTTATTATTTCTGCAATTTCGATCCTGTTTATGGCTGCCCTCGCTTATATGATTGCACGTTCTATTACAAGGCCAATAGATGAGATTGTTGCAGATTTCAAGAGTATTGCCCAGGACGCTGTTAAAGGAAAGCTTGATGTCAGGGCAGATACTGATGTGGAGATAGATTTCAGAGAAATACCTACAGGCCTGAATGAAATCCTTAAAGCTGTAATTGTTCCTGTAAGAGAGACTATAAGAGTAACCAATGCTCTTGCAGAAGGAGAATTAAAAGAAAGGGTCAATGTAGACGTACAGGGAGAATTCAGGGAACTTGGAAATACGCTTGACAAATTCTCCGAAACCTTAAACCGCATTATTGACGATTCAAACTCAGTCCTTACCGCATTTCAGCATAACAATTTCAAACGGCAGATTCTGGTACACGGGCAGGGAGATTTCAAGCTTCTTACTGACGGAATAGAAGAGACACGCCAGGCTCTTGATAAGGTTACCACCCAGCGTATAGAGGCGGAAAAAGCCCTTCTGGATTATGCAAAGGAGCTTGAGCATTCCAACCAGCTTAAGGAGGAAATGGAAAGGGTTATCCATACAAGCCCTGTAATTGTCTTTTTGTGGAAGTATGAGTCTATGTGGCCTGCAGAATTCGTTTCGGAAAATATTACCAGGTTAGGTTACGATGTGGAAGATTTCACCTCTAATCGAATTCTCTACGGGGATATTGTCCATCCCGAGGATCTGGAAAAGATGGTTACGGAACTTAATATGCATGTGGAAACCGGCTGCGCTGATTATACTTCAGAATACAGAATTCTTACAAAATCCGGAGAAGTCCGCTGGGTGGACGAAAGGACCGTTATCCAGAGAAGCGCAACAGGAGAAGTTCACCTTCAGGGAATTATTCTGGACATAACTGAGCATAAAAAAGCCGAAGATGCGCTTCTTCAAATGGAAGAAATCCGTAAAAAAGAAATTCATCACCGCATCAAGAATAATTTGCAGGTAATTTCGACTCTTTTGTACCTTGAGTCCGGGAATTTTACGGATGAGGGTGTGATCGAAGCCTTTAGAAACAGTCAGCACAGAGTCAAATCAATGGCCCTGGTCCACGAAAAGCTGTACCAGTCCGAGGATATGGTAAGCGTGGACTTTGCAGATTATATTAAGAATCTTGCTGATTACCTTTTCCAGTCGTATTCCCTGGACAACGTGAAAGTAAGTTTGAAGCTAGACGTTGAAAAGGTTTTCCTCGGAATGGATACGGCTGTTCCCCTCGGAATTATTATCAATGAGCTGGTATCAAATTCCCTGAAACATGCTTTTGCCAGAGAGAAAGGGGGGGAAATTTATATTGAACTGCGGAGAGCCGGAAGTGAATATAATGAAAGAACCGGTCTTAGCGGGATAGCACGGAATAAAGAGGATAAGTTAACCCTGATAGTAAGAGATAATGGCAGAGGGTTCCCTGAGAAACTGGACTTCAGGAACACGATTTCCCTGGGGCTTCAACTGGTGACAACGCTCGTGGATCAGATTGAAGGGAATATCGAACTTGACAGCAGCAGAGGGACAGGGTTTAAGATTAGCTTTTTCAGGAGATGAAGCATAAAATAAGGTGTGATAATGGCAGAAGGAAGAATTCTGATTGTTGAGGACGAGCATATCGTTGCAATGGGAATAAAGAAAATGTTAAAAAGTTTGGGATACACGGTTACAGGTGTAGCATCGTCCGGAGAGGATGCCATAAGCAAGACGGAAAGTACTTTTCCTGATGTCGTGCTTATGGATATCATGTTAAAGGGTGATCTGGATGGCGTGGAAGCTGCAAGAGAGATCAGGGAAAGGTTTGATGTCCCGATTGTTTACCTGACTGCATATTCCGATAATAACATTCTTGAACGCGCAAAGATAACTGAGCCTTTCGGTTACATTATAAAACCCTTTGATGAAAAGGATCTCTACAGCAGTATCGAAATAGCTCTGCACAGGCAAAGGAAGGAAAAAGAAAAACTAAAATGATTCCGGAGAAAAAAACGATACATCGGATCTATCCGGCGGGAAATTCATTTTTATCGGGCTTTCCAGGAAATTCGGTAATTCCCCGGATCGCCAAAGTTTACTTCTTTTCCTTAACAGACCGCAGAGATTCCTCTCTTATATCTTCAGTTCTTTTTCAAGTGCTTCAACAGTGGTTTTCAGGACTTTAATCCTGGAATATTGTTTGTCGTTTGATTCCACAACAATCCACTTAGCATTTGTTGTGCTCGTTTTCTGGAGCATCTCATCGGCTGCGATTTTATAGTCCTCCCACCTGCTCCGATTACGCCAGTCATCGGCTGTGATTTTCCACTTTTTTTCAGGATCATACTGCCTGCTGTTAAAGCGTTCCAGTTGAGTGTCCTTATCGATTTGAAGCCAGAACTTAAGCACAATCGCTCCTGCCTTTGTCAGGATTTCTTCAAATTCATTAATTTCCCTGTAAGCCCTTTTCCATTCTTCTTCGCTGCAGAACCCTTCAACTCTTTCTACCAGGACTCGGCCGTACCAGCTCCTGTCGAAAATAGTTATATGTCCCACTTTAGGGATTGCTTCGCAGAAGCGCCAGAAATAATGGTGGGCTTTTTCTACGTCATTTGGTGAGCCCACTGGCAATACCCCATAGATCCTGGGATTAAGGTTTTCGACAAGGCGGTAGATATCTCCTCCTTTGCCTGCAGCGTCCCAGCCTTCAAAAACCACAATCATAGAGCGCTTTTTTTTGAATAGCTCGTACTGGAGGGCTTCGAGCTTTTGCTGGTAAAGTTTTTTTGATTTCCTGTACTCATCTGCAGGCATTTTTTTCGAAATGTCAACTTTTTCCAGGATAGAACCGTTAAGCTCAGGGATATCCCGGGTTTCTATGTTCAGATATTTAATTGTCTGCTCTGCTGGAATTCTGGTTACCTGTTCAATATAAGTTTCAATTGCGTGGGTGGCCGTCATCATAATTTTAAGAGTTGCGAAGCCCCGGTCATTGGCTTCCACGATTTTCCAGGGGGCATAACGCATATCTGTTTTCTCCAGCAGCTTTTCGACAAACGGCAGGTACTCATTATAATTATGGACAAAATCAAGATCCTGTCTGCCTTTATTTTCATTTTCGTCAAGGATAAAGAGAGTATCGTTCTTTTTGAGATCTTTGAAACGTTCTTTATGTTCTTTTTCGCTTATGTGAAGGAAAAATTTGAGTATAAGATATCCATCATCTGCAAGCTGGCGCTCGAAATAATTTATTTCTTCCAGACATTTTTCCATTCTTTTTTCGGATTTTTCCTTCCCCAGGCACTCTATAATTGCCGTGCTGTACCAGCTCCGATCAAAGATCGCAATTTTCCCCCGCGCAGGAATCTCGGACCAGAAACGTACAATAAATGGCTTGAGGGAGTCTTCGTAGCAGGGAATACACATGGTGTGAAAGTTGTATCCTCTGGGGTCCAAAGAAAGGATGAAACGGTTGATGTCTTCTGCCATCCCGGAGACATGCCAGCCTTCGAAAACGAGGATAATAGGTATTTTTAATTCCCAGGCTTTCCGTTGCAGCTCTCCGAGCCTGGCTTTAAATATTTTCTCACTTTTTTTATATTCGTCATTTATTATTGTCTTTGACAGATCGGTTTTTTCAAGCATGGTGAAACCCTGAGCTGATCTCTTTAAAATAAATAACTATCTAAATCTTACATTAATATTGGCTGTATGTATAATATTTGTCTTTAAATGAATATATAATATGTAGTATATGCGTCTAATAGACATTTTGATTTTTGGTTAGTAGCTCTGCTAAATATTAATGAGAAAAGATGAATAGAATTCTATAAATTTTGTAGATAAGAATTCAAATAAATTATAATTTAATA